>NZ_JAGUUD010000005.1:0-182118 GCF_020177535.1 Paraburkholderia sp. XV
CCGGCACCGCCTGCACCGGCACCGCCTGCACCGGCACCGCCTGCACCGGCACCGCCTGCACCGGCACCGCCTGCACCCGCGCCGCCTGCGCCCGCGCCGCCTGCACCGGCACCGCCTGCGCCGTTTCCGCCTGCGCCGTGACCGCCTGCACCCGCACCGGCACCGCCCGCACCCGCGCCGCCTGCGCCAGCACCGCCTGCGCCAGCACCGGCTGCGCCAGCACCGGCTGCGCCAGCACCGGCTGCACCCGCACCGGCTGCACCGGCACCGCCTGCACCGGCACCGCCTGCACCCGCACCGCCTGCACCGGCACCGCCTGCACCGGCACCGCCTGCACCCGCACCGCCTGCGCCCGCACCGCCTGCGCCCGTACCACCTGCGCCAGCACCCGGACCACCTGCGCCTGAACCACCTCCACTGTGGCCGCCTGAAGTCTGTCCTTGAGCCAGTTGCAGCGAAGCAGACTTCGCAGAAGGTGCATCGCGGTGATCGAGCGAAGCGGAAGCTACGGGCGGGGAGCCCGTCGCACTGCCAATTGCAGTTCCCTGGACAGAGGGTGACGGCGATCTCACCACATGATCGGACGAAGACGCTTGTTGCGTTGGCGACGTGGGTCGCGTGATCCTGGGCGCATGCCGTGCAATTGCTCCCACGTGGGACGCCGGATGGCGGTGATTCTGTGTGGCGGCATGGCTCGCTCGACCAGGCACACGTGCAACCGGCTGCGCTGCAGCAGAATCCGGATGAGATCCCGCGCCGTGATCGGCGGGAGCTGACGACACCGGTGGGGCGAGTTCAGCACTCGCAATCGCAGGAGAACGCGCGGGAGGCGACGATAGTGGTGCGACATCACCGGACCAGGACGTGTGTTGCGTTGGCGTCGTGGATCCGATGATCGCGAGCAGCTTGTCATAGTCGAACCGGTCGCCAGACGCGACGATACCCATGACCCCGGCAGCCAATGATGCGCTTGCCCAGGCAACCCAAAGCGCAAGACGTTTGCCCCGCAGGGGCGGTGCGACCTTGATGCCTGCATCCGGGTCAGCTGCACCGGCGTGCGCAAGCTCGGCGTGGCGGGACATCACCACGCGCTGCTGATCGTTTCGTCTGATCCTTCCGTTCGCTACGTTCATGTGGCGTCCCCTTGCGGAGTGCTCATCGAAATGCGCCGCGGGACCGTCTGCTGGTTCGACCCCTGGCTTCGCCACGGCAATGGGAGCGGTCAACCAGTTTTTCTATAGTAGGTCGTTGCGCTATGAACGCGCTCGCCATCTTCGTGGCCGATCCGGACAGGTGGCGGGAGTCGCCCTCCGCGGGCTTTCCGCAATGGCCCCGCAGTGGGCGACGACGCGATGCACGTAGAGCATTCGCTGTGCCTGTTCGGCCGGATCGCGATTGAGCGGTGAGATCGTAGGCATAGCATGGGCATAGACCATCAAGCAGTTCCGCACCAGGCGATGTGCAGATCGAACAGGGAAAGATGGAAGAGCATGTGTGAGTCTGCTCAACCTTGACGCGGGAATAAGGCAAACCCTGGGATGGCTTGCGAGTAGCGGGGCGATAGCGAATGATCTCGCTATCGTCGCGATGTTCGAATCGACGTCCACTCGAGGATGATCTGGACTGCCATGCAATGGACCCATCTGAGCGGTAGCCGCCTGGACGGCGTTGATCCCGGCAGCCTGGTGAATTCCTTTGGTCGGCAATCGACGGGCATAGCGCGGCGGTGGAGTCGCACATTCAGACGCTCGAGCAATTGATATTGCAGCGGACAACTGGAATATTCTGGAAGCCCGCAGGTTTCAACGGAAGACCCAGACCGCGCAGTTCAGGGGACGATTATTCCATGGTCGTGCAAGAGATCGGCAGCCACCCCGGGCCTCGTACCGCCGCTGCGCACATGAAGCGTGGTGCCGTTGGTAGAGATGTCCTGCGAATGGAAATTGGCAGGAAAGGAGTGCAGGTCTCGTCAATGGCCGCGGCGCAGATTCTCCGCGCTCAGCATACTCGCGATCACGGACGCGCCTCGGGCAAGTTCGAACTGATAGTCGATCTCCGCCTGTGCGACGGCACGGTCAATCTTGTTTCTTCCGTATGAGGTCCATTTCGCGGCCACTGTCAGTCATTCGGGCGCGTGATCAGAGACCCGAATTGACCGGTCCGGACTGGTGGTTGCCATCGCGTTTAGCGTGACGAGACCGTGGAGCGTTCCGGTCGACGAGTAGACCGAGCGCGGAAAGAACCTGTCGTGCCTGGGAGAAGCCCCGTTCGGGACAGCGCTCAAATATGCGGTTGAACTCTGAGACGAGTTGAAGGGCTCGCTGTGGGCCCGGCCGGTCGGGGTCCAATGTCAAGGCAGTCTGTGCGAACCGGATGGGACCGGTCTTGATCATCGCGCGCAAAACCGCGTTTGCACTGCCGCTGGAAAATAGCTCAACGCCGTACGCACGGATCATGGCCCGCACGATTGCTTCGGCGGCGGGCGTAAGGGGCGGCATCGCTTCAATGAGGCGTAGTTGCGCTGAACGTCCTTCCGCCTCGGTGAAGCGTCCAATATCGTCGATATCGGCTTCAAGACGCTGCACCGGCAGATTGACGCTGAACAGCAGGAGTTTGATGCGCTCAAAAAGCACCGCTTCCAACGGGTCGATGATTGGAGTGTCCGACATTTTCTTTCCTTCCTGTTCACCTGCGCCAGAACTCATAGCCGCCCGGCAGGCGTCGAATCGCGCCGCGCGAGAACTGGCTGATCAATCGGGTTTCTCGCTCGCCGTATGCTGACGGGCATCCCTACATACGCCGGATATACCGTTCCGATATGACTGAACGTTGCTGGATCCATGCAACGGCGAGTTCGAGGGCTTCATCGCGTGCGTCCTGCGCATTAGAGAAGTCGCCATCTACCCCGAGCGTGCGAGTGTCGCCGACGCGGTCGGTGACGATGGCCGCTGCTGCATAACGTCCCGTCGCGGTTGGGGTTACCACCGGACGGACTTCGCAACCGTGATACTCCACTACGTTTTCCGCTTGCATACGACACCTCCGGTAAGAGATCGCGCCGCGCCGGAAACGGGCGCGCGACGCGAGAGCGGCCGTCGGCCCTGCAGCACACGGTATTCCAGACGGCGCCGCAGGCCCGCATAAACCGGCAATGCGCGAACACGTGACTACAAGAAGTCGTCGTCGCGTCCCGGCGAGCGTGTGTTGGCAAGCAATCCGCGTCGCGCAGGGACGTCAAGCCAGGCGTTGCGATCACTGCCATTCAGCTTGCCAGTCGCGGCCCCATGACATCCTTCGTTTGGCCATCGAACCGTAACGGCGTTTCAGGGCGTTCTCCACTGCCGCCATCGGCGGTCTTCGCGCTTCGCGGTACGTCGCTCCGGTGAAGCGCCTCGAGGAACGTTCTACCCTTGCCGGTCAGGTAAGCGCGGCGGGCTCCCGAGGCGCCGTGTTCCAGCATGACCAGCTGGCGTTCGAGCAGCGCGTCGAGTTCGGCGCGATCCATGTCGAGCTGGTCCGGCGCCTGGCGGACCAGCATCAGCGTTGCAAATTCGTGTGGGCTGAGCATTTCCGTCTCCCGTAAAACATGGCCCGAATAACACGGCACGGTGCAGGAAATCAATGCACAGTGCGCGGCATACAAGGCGCGCGGGGCGATGCAATGTGGTGCTGTCATGCGAAGAAGCGCACCGGCACGTCCCGCGACAGGCGATCACTGCGGGGGCGATCGCCCGCCCCGGCGCAGACGCGAAGCCGCTGCGCCGGGCGATGCTGAAGAAAAGTGACTCATGACCGGTCCCTTAAGCCATTCAAGCCGGGGCCTCTCACGAACAACGAACGGGACCACGCGCTCCAGTCCGTCCGTCGATGGAGAAGCGCCACCGGCAAACAAATCGAAACACGCAGCGCTAATCGCAACTGCCTGAGCGATGCATAAAATAGCTCAACGAACGGAAATTTCAAGAGGCTCTGCAACATGTCTCCCGGGAGGCTTCATGAACCTTTTCGATACGCTGCATGAGCAGATGGAGAGCGTGCGCCTGCCGCTCTTTGCCGTCACAGTCACGGCGGCGGCTCAGGTGAATACGCCACTCATTGCGATACTTCACTGGCACGGTTTCCGGCGCGCGACACCGCTCGTGCTACCCGGCGTCGACATTCCGCCAAGACCGGTTCCCGGCTCGGCGCTCCAGCTTGATACGCCCTGGCGCAGCTTCGAGACCGTGGACGCCATGCTGCTCGATGCCGCATGGCAATTCGGCGCCTGGAACCTTGAACGCGTCGAGCGGCGTGGCTGTGACGTGATCGGTGCCAGCGCAAGCGAAGCACTCGCGTGCCGTCAGGCGTTCGGCGACTATGGAGAAGAAGCGGCGCGTGGCCCGCAGCTGCTTGCCGACGACACCAGCCGCGTCGAACTGATGCAGCTTGCGGCCCGCAAAGGCTACCTTCGCTGGCTGTTCAGGCCCATCAAGGGCGGGCTGTGGAGCGCCCTCGATGAACCCGACGATACGCTTGCGGCCGACGGAGGACGCCGGCCGCCGTGTCCCGTGGCGCCACAGCCGCGCCGTGCGGACGGACACGGTCGCACCGTCTATCGCCTGGGTGCCGTCAATCGCATCATGCTGCTGCGTTGAAACATTTTGTTACAAAGCGCGGCGTGTTTGCCCTCTTGAAGAGCAGCGGGGCTGCCTCTATTTCGCTTTCCGCCAGTCACTGGCACGGCTGCACGGCGGCGCTTCGCGCGCCGCTAACGTGGCAGCCGGATTCCCTTATTGGTGATCCTTTATCGCTCAGGAGATGGAAATGCAGATTCGTCCCCTCTACGACCGGGTTATCGTCAAGCGAATCGAGACGCAGCGGACGACGGCCTCGGGCATCGTGATTCCGGACTCAGTCGCCGAGAAGCCCGAACAGGGTGAAGTCATTGCAGTCGGCAGCGGCCGCCTGCTGCAGGATGGAACGCTGCGCGCACTGCAGCTGAAAGTCGGAGACCAGGTTTTATTCGGCAAATACGCAGGCCAGACCGTAAAGGTCGATGGCGAAGAGCTGCTCGTCATGCGCGAGGAAGACGTCATGGGCGTCATCGAAGCCGATACGGTCGCTCGCAAGGCGGCCTGAAACCTTGCCCGGTAGCGGACGCCCGTGTCCGCGATCCGTCAACGACTTTTATCTGGAGCAACAAAATGAGTGCAAAAGACGTCAGGTTCCACGACAGCGCCCGCACCCGTATCGTCAAGGGCGTCAATGTCCTCGCAGACGCCGTGAAAGTCACGCTCGGGCCGAAGGGCCGCAATGTTCTGCTTGAACGCAGCTTCGGCGCGCCGACCATTACCAAGGATGGTGTCTCGGTTGCAAAGGAAATCGAGCTGAAGGACCGCTTCGAAAACATGGGCGCACAGATCGTCAAGCAGGTCGCATCGAAGACTGCGGACGTGGCGGGCGACGGTACGACCACTGCGACCGTGCTCGCACAGGCGATCGTGCAGGAAGGGATGAAGCATGTCGCCGCGGGGCTCAATCCGATGGATCTGAAGCGTGGTATCGACAAGGCCGTAAGCGCCGTACTGGACGAGCTGCGCAAGCTGTCGAAGCCAATTTCGACCAACCGCGAAATCGCGCAGGTCGGCTCGATCTCGGCGAACTCGGATGAGGCAATCGGCAAGATCATCGCCGACGCGATGGAAAAGGTCGGCAAGGAAGGCGTCATCACGGTCGAGGACGGCAAGTCGCTCGAGAACGAACTCGATGTGGTGGAGGGCATGCAGTTCGATCGCGGGTACATCAGCCGGTATTTCATCAACGATCCCGACAGGCAGGCCGCGTATCTCGACGACGCCCTGATCCTGCTGCACGACAAGAAGATCTCGAACATCCGTGATCTGCTTCCCGTGCTCGAAGCGGCATCCAAGGCGGGCAAGCCCTTGCTGATCGTTGCAGAAGATATCGACGGCGAGGCGCTGGCCACGCTCGTGGTGAACGCGATGCGCGGCATCCTCAAGGTCGCGGCTGTCAAGGCGCCCGGCTTCGGCGACCGGCGCAAGGCCATGCTGGAAGATATCGCCATCCTGACTGGCGCCACCGTCATTTCGGAAGAGACGGGCAAGCAACTCGAGAAGGCTACGCTCGAAGATCTCGGCCGCGCGAAACGCGTCGAAGTGCGCAAGGACGACACGATCATTATCGATGGCGCGGGCGACGCGCAGCGCATCGACGCACGCGTGAAGTCCATCCGCGTGCAGATCGACGAGACGACGAGCGACTATGACCGCGACAAGCTGCAGGAGCGCGTGGCCAAGCTCGCGGGCGGCGTGGCCGTCATCAAGGTCGGCGCAGCAACCGAAGTCGAGATGAAGGAGAAAAAGGATCGCGTCGACGATGCGCTGCACGCGACGCGCGCGGCGGTCGAGGAAGGTATCGTGCCGGGTGGCGGTGTGGCGCTGCTGCGCGCAAGAGCCGCCGTGAGCGGCCTGCAGGGCGCCAACGGCGATCAGGACGCGGGCATCCAGATCGTACTGCGCGCGCTTGAAGCGCCCTTGCGTGTCATCGCGTCGAATGCGGGCGATGAGCCTTCGGTGGTAATTGCGAAGGTGCTCGAAGGCAAGGGCAATTATGGCTACAACGCGGCCACGGGCGAGTACGGCGATCTCGTCGAGGCGGGCGTGGTCGACCCGACGAAGGTTACGCGCACGGCGCTGCAAAACGCGGCATCGATTGCCGGTCTCATCCTGACCACGGACGCGACGATCGCCGAAGCCCCGAAGGACGAGAAGCCGGCGCAGGCCGTCGCACCTGAACTGGAGTACTGAGTCGCTTCCTGCAAGCGCTGGCCGCTCCCTCACGGCCAGCGCACTGCCTTCGGCGCCGCCATTGCTTCCATCTCGCGGCGCCGCTTTTTGCCGCAGACAAAGATGAAACTCGACCTTTGCATTGACTCGAAACCGCTCGACATCGAGATCGACGACGTCGTCGCGGGGCTGCTTGCCGTACGGCTTGGCCTGCCCGGCGATACGAACCACCAGCAAGCGCTGGCCCGCTACCTGAGCGAAAAGGGCGCGCCCTGGATGCTTGATGAGGAGCACATGCGCAGACGCATTCTTCGCCGGCTCATCCTGGACATTGCCGACCCGGCGCTGGTTATCCGCCATCTCATGGCGGAAGAATGAACTGCTCCAGCCGGCAACGACGGGTAATGGCGATACAGGTCGCGTGTTGACACCGCCGTCTTGCTGGTCCCAAAGAAAAATCTCGCGATGTCAAGCGCTCCTCGTTCGCCTGCTGGCGCACCTGTCAGGCCGCTTCCCGCTGGCGTGCTAAAAACAGACTACCTGAAGTTCTCACAGCTCTCGGTTGCCGATGAACTTGCCATTGGCGAATCTCTCGACGACGCCCAACTGGAGGAAGCTTTGTCCGCCATAGCGTGCGGGTCGATGCGGGCGGCGCGGCCCGCAATGAAGGTCTTCTATGATGGGTGCAGGTTCTGGCTCGCCGGGCACTTTCATCGCTACGAGGCAGCCCGGCGTCTCGGTGCGCGACATCAGGAATTCTGGTGTGACATCGAGCCAGGCTCGAAGGACGCCGCCCTCCGGTGGGCGACCCGGGATTCGTTCCGCGCGACGGCGACGTAGCCGTCTGTTGCCTGGGTGCGGGCCACGACATATCGCACGGGTATCGTGCAGATACGAACGTCGCGACCCCTCCAGAAAAGATGCGTTTACGCGGGCAAAGAACCTCCTTGCCATCACGTGGGCGGTGGCGGCGCGGCCACCACCGCCCACGCCTTGTCGTCAGTGCGTCAGCCGGTCTTGACCTCGATACGCCGCGGACGCGCTTCCTCGCGGCGAGGGATCGTCAGCCTGAGCACGCCGTCCAACAGATTCGCCTCGATCTTCGAGACGTCAAAGTCCGGCGACAGCGTGAAGGTCCGCGCAAAATGTGGCTCCCGGACCTCGGCATGCTGCAGACGCAGGTTGGCGGGCGTCGGGACGACTGCCTCAGCCTCGATCGAAAGGTTTCCGTCGTGCACCCGTACATCCAGCTTGTCCCGGGTGACGCCCGGCAGGTCGGCCCACAGCGTGACGGCCTGGCCGTCCTCATAAATGTCGACGGCGGGAGTGATCGTCATGCGGCGCCTGGACTGTTCGCCCTGGTGCCGCGCGAGTGCCGATTGGTCGCGTTGTGCGAGTTGGGTCGTGTCGTTCATGATTGGCTCCCGGGTTACTGGACGGAAATTGCGCGCGGCTTCGATGATTCGCGCTTGCCGATGGTGATCGTCAGGCAGCCATTTTCATAACGGGCCTGAACCTTGTCGGGGTCCGCCGTTTGTGGCAGCTCGATGACGCGCCGGAAGGCACCGCTAAAACGCTCCTGCGCATAGATGCGCGTTTCGTCGTTGGCGCCCTGGAGGGACGGTTTGCGCTCCCCGCTGATGCTCAGCACGCCCTTGTCGATCGATACGTCGAGTGCGGCCGCGTCGATGCCCGGCGCGAATGCGACGATCTCGATGGAATCGTCAGTAGCGCCAAGATTGACGGCCGGGAACGTGCCCAAGCGGCTCGCGCGAATGCTGGACGGGAAAGTATTGAACAGGCTTGCCATCTGACGCTGTAAGCGGTCGAAGTCGCTGAACAGGTCGGTGCCGGAATAAAGATCGCTCATGATGTAGTCCTCCTCAAGTGACGCATTGAGGCGAACGGGCCTACGCGCTCCAGTTCGCCCGCCAGCGTCTGGCAAACAAATCGAAACACGCAGCGTGCGGCCGGTCGAGCACCGCACGTCTGCCTGAGCGAAACTTAAGATAGGCCTTATGGCGGATTTTTCAAGGGCGAAAACAAGGTCACGCCGCGCTCCGTAGCGGCACCGGCTTCTTCGATGCGCCGCCAGGCGGCTGGCTACGGCGCGATGGCACGCCATCAATGAATGCGCGGTTCTCAGACATCTTGAAATTTCTGGTCAGTGAAACTAAGTTATATCCTGCTCAGGCAGTGCGCGCGATAACCCACCGGCGCGCACTGCGTGTTTCGATTTGTTTGCCCCGCAGCATGGCGAGCGAACTGGAGCGCGCAAGCCCGTTCTCTTCCTTGCTGCCTATAAGGAGATGACGATGAGCACTCTTCATTCTCGTCCGCAGCGCGCTATTGTCGACATTCTGCGCTCTTCCTCCAGACGCGCCCGTCGCGTGCTCCATGCAGAGGTTGTAGCAGTGCTGCGCGCGGTCCGGCGTATGTCTTCGCGCTTGCGAAAGCGCTAGCCGGCCTTTAGTCGGGCAATGCATACAGCGTCTTCGCTGTTCCAAATAATTGTGGGCATCCACCAGACCGACGGGGCACGATAACGTGTTTTTGTTCCTGTTCCGGGAAGTGAAGACGCGTGCATGACGTGATCCGTCCTGCGGCAGCCACGCATCGCGTTCGCGTGGCTGCTGCCTGGTGAGCCACGGGATTGGTAAGAGGTTTTTCCATGAAGACTCGGTTGGCCATACTCGCGGCAGCGACGATGTGCGCGGGGATGGGCGTAGCGGGCGGTGCGCTGGCGGGCATCCCGCCGCTAAATACATTTCCCTTCGACCATCAGATCGGGCACACGCCGCCGGTCCAGCACGGCAACGGTACGTCCGCGCCCAGCAACTTTACGACGACGATTCACGATCGCGCCTCGACGCCCTGTGACGACGCGGATGTGGCTGACATCCTCCGAGGCAAAAGGGGCGCGCCGGCTCCCACGCTGGTGCTGCCGTATTTGAATCAGCGGGTGGCACTCAGGGGCAGCGTCATTTGTCCCGGCTCTGGGTCACGGTTGATGCCCGAGCCTGACGACGTGTTTCCGATCAGGTGAGGTGCGATTGATTCGCCGCTGCGCAAGCGAGGAATGCATCTGACGGTGAGGAAGCGCACGGCGGTGAACCCTCGGAGGAGAAATAACATGAATCCCTGCAAGGCCTGCATGAGGTTGAACGGCCAGCATTCCGAGACGCGTCCGCATGGCGATCTTCGTCTGGAGGGGACGGGTGTTTTCGGGACTCCGCGCGAGCCAATACGACGATATGTGCAGTATCGCTGTCATACCTGCGGGAGTTGGCTGCGTCAGAACACCGAACGCGGCGATCCGGCCGGGTTGTGGTCGCTTCAGGCCCCGAGCGGTCGCGCATCGGCCACCCGCGACGAGACGGTAAAAGATGAGCACGCCGGCCGCGCGGTTGAATGGTTGAAGAACGCAATCGAGTCCGCAAAGGGAACCGGGTAACGGACGCGCTGACGTTCACTCACGTCCGGATGCGCCGGCACTGCGTCACCGTCCTGTTTCAAGGCAGCAGTCATCACTCAAGTCCGGCGCAACATTGACCGAACGCAAAAAGACGGAGGCTCTGATTCTCATGGAATCGTTTGTAGTGCCGACATAGAGAGAGAGCGGCACGGTCCGCGCGCGCTTCGGCGCTGACGCGGCAGTCGGCGGCAGTGCAGGCTGGGAATCGTTCTGAGCGCTGGGCCCCGGGAAGGAAGCGCGGGTCGCACCTGGCCTCAAGCCTCAAACAGGAAGCGCGACGCGAACAGCAGTACGGACGTGGAGTCCTTCACTTCGATTTCAACATCGTTTGAAGTTCTGGTTCCGCTGGGACTTATCGTTTCAATTCGAAGATGCTGTCGATCTCAACCGGGATGCCCATCGGCAACGTATGCGCGCCAAGCGCGCTTCGAGCTGGAAGCTTGTCTTGCCCAAACAATGTCAGCAAGACGTCACTGGCGCCATTGGCTACTTGCGGATGCTGGGTGAACGACTGTTCAGCACGCACGTAGACTGTCAGCCGGCTGCATCTCTCGACGTTGTCGAGCCCGCATGCCTGATCGACGCAGGCCAGGATCATGAGCATCGTCAGACGCGCTGCGTGCTGAGCCCTTTCCAGAGACACATCGGCGCCGACTATTCCGACAATCGGCTTGCCATCCTCGAACGGCCCGAGACCGGAGACATAGAGTTGACTCCCCGAAATGGAGACCGTCCGATAGGAGCCGAGCGGGTCAATGGGCGGCGGCAATTCGATGCCGGCTTGTGCAAGGCGTTCGGATACGTTCATGTTCGGCTCAGTCTGAGGTGATGAAACAATAGCGTACTCTGGTCAATTCTGTTTGATGCATTGGGGTTCGAAAGTCCACTGTAATGTACCCAGCCAGTAGTTCAGGGTCGGCTGGTGCCCGACACCCGATCCAGGATGCCGGCGAAACCGGGCAGAACCAGCTGGACACATATCCGTCGGATATCTTCTCTCGCGTTGAAGTGGCGGACGGGCGGGCAAGATCACACGGTGCATCCCGACCCGCAACGATGGGCCTCGAAGCGCATCGGAGCGACCGTTGCCGAGATGGCGAGCGTTACGTGCCGATGCTCTCGCGGCCTGACTATCAGGTGGCTTCAGGGTCGAACGGCTGCCTGACGCCCTCACTCAACGCATCATCAACACCGCCGCGCCCGACAGGCGCCCACTGCGCAGGTCGTCTAAGGCGCGATTTGCGTCGGCGAGCGGATAGCGCGTCACTTCGATATCGAGCTGCATGTCGCCCGCGATCTTCATGAACGCTGCGCCGTCGGCGCGCGTCAGGTTTGCAACCGATACGACGCGGCGCTCACCCCACAAAAAGGCATAGGGAAACGCGGGAATATCACTCATGTGTATGCCGCCGCACACCACGATGCCGCCCTTGACGACCGCCTTCAGCGCGGTCGGCACGAGCGCGCCGACGGGCGCGAAGATCAGCGCGGCATCGAGCGGTTCGGGCGGCGCTTCGTCGCTGCCGCCTGCCCACGTCGCGCCGAGCCTGCGCGCGAGTTGCTGCGCGGTGTCGTCGCCCGGCCGCGTGAACGCGTATAGCGTGCGGCCCTGATGACGCGCGACCTGCGCGACGATGTGCGCCGCTGCGCCGAAGCCGTAGATGCCGACGCGCCTCGCGTCGCCTGCCATGCTGAGCGTCCGGTAGCCGATGAGACCGGCGCACAGCAGCGGCGCAGCTTGCGCGTCGTCGTAGCGCCCGGGTAACGGCAGGCAATAACGGTGATCGGCAATCACCTGTTCGGCGTAACCGCCGTCGATTGTGTAGCCCGTGAAGCCAGGCGTGTCGCAGAGGTTCTCGCGGCCGCTCGCGCAATACGGACAGACGCCGCACGTGCGGCCAAGCCACGGCACGCCGACGCGGTCGCCGATATCGAAGGCCGTCACGTCCGCGCCGCGCGCCGCGACCCGGCCGACGATCTCATGACCCGGAATCACCGGCCGCCTCGGCTCGCTCAATTCGCCATCGACGACGTGCAGATCGGTGCGGCACACGCCGCATGCCAGCACGTCGATCAGCAGTTCTCCCGCCGATGGCGCTCGCTGGGGCAACTCGCGTTCGGCGAGCGTGGGAGTCGATCCGTCGAAAACCATTGCGCGCATGCTCGATCCTCCTCGCGTGGAATCCGCCAATGCCGCGTCAAATGCGCCGCGACGCGCGACAGTTCAACCGCGCGATGCGGATGCCGCGTCGTCCGTGAGCCGCTTCTCAGGCTCCTGAGAGGGTTGAACGGGCGCGGCAATAGATGGGAGCCACGGCTGCCATGCGCGCACCCACATCGACCACATCGAGAACATCGACAGCGGCGACGCGAGCGAGAAAAAATCGGGTTGCAGAAACCACCGCGCGGCGGCTTCGACCGACGGCACGGCGGTAATGTGAATCGCGACGCTTTCCGCATTGCGGTCGGGCAGTTTGCGCCGCGTAATTTCTATATCGACGGTGGGCAGGTGGGCGGTAAGTTTCGTCTCCATGCTCGGCCTCGCGATGACAGGTCAGGTGCTGGGAGCGGGCATGTCTGGGAAGGCACGCCCGACGGTGACGCGTTCAGCAAACTCTATCATGCAGCACTGCATGATCCCTGTCCCGACTGCTGACGCAACGGGCGAGGCGCTTTGTGTACGCGCCGTGCCCGAAGCACAAAAGCACCGCAGCACGGAAGTGCCGCTGCGTGCCCGTCAGCGCCGTCCGCCGTGGAATCCACCACCGCCGAAATGCGCGCCGCCAAAGCCGTTGCCGCCGCCAAAGCCGCCGAAGTGCTGGCCACCGAATCCGCCGCCTCCGCCAAATCCGCCGCCTCCGCCGCCTCCACCGAACCCGCCGGCGTGCTGGCTGAAGCGCTGCTCGCCAGTCATGCGCGCGTCATGCTGCTGGTCGAGATCGCTGCCGACCCGGCCGTCCGGTTGGGCCGTTTGCCAGCCGCTCGACGTGTGCTGTTCCCACGATCCGCCGTCCGAACGACGATAGACATTACCGTCGTGTCCCGCGTAGACGTCGCCGTTGTTCCAGGCAACGGCATTGCCGCGCGACTGGTTTGTCACGATCCCTTTGCTGGCGGTCTGATATTGCCCCGTCTGCGTATTGCCGGACACACCGAATTCGGCGGCGCCCGCGCGGCCCGTGCGGGCGTTGTAACCGGCGACCTGACGGCCCGCCGCATAGTTGCCGTTGTACTGATTGCCGACGATACCGCCGCGACCCGCGCCTTCCCGCCCAGTAACGGGATTGGCGAACGAGCCTTGCCGGCCGGCCGCATAGTTGCCCGAATACGGATTGAATGCGGCTCCGCGTGCGCCCTGAAAGCGCGCGCCTGTGGCGGGGTTATAACCGGCTCCCGCCGTGCCGCGCCATTGCGTGCCCGTCCATGCATTCCAGCCTGTCGTGTGGGTGACCGTGCCCTGGCCCCAGCGGCCGTAGAAATTCGCCTGGTTGACGTTCACGTTGTTCCAGCCGCCGCCCCAGTAACCGCCGCCCCAGTACGGTCCCCAGTAAGGCGACGCGCATCCCCAGACCGCTCCCGCGGCAAAGCCGAACGCAAAGCCCTCTGCCGCGCCCAGCGCGAAACTCGCGCCGTACCCGTAGGTCTGCGGATAGCCGTAGTAATACGCACCGACATACGGCGCATACACATAACCCGTGCCGTAGACGACCGTGCCTTGCGCATCGACGACGACCCCGAGATACCCCGGCGTATAGCCGACGACGACGGTATCCGGCGTCACCGAATAGATGTGGACATACGTCACGTAGTGCAGCGGCGCGCTGGTGGGAATCGTGTAGATCACGGCCGGAACCTCGGTCGCGACGGTCCAGCCGCCCATTGGCGATATGGAGACGAACCAGACGCCGTTGGCTACCGCGTAGAAATGCGTCGAGTCGACTTCGATGACGGGCGTCGCCGTGTTGATCGCGTATCGCAACGGCGTGCCGGAGATCGGCTCGAAGCGCGGCGCGCCATCATACGAAACCGACAAGGCGGCTTTCTGACGGGACACCGACGCTGTCTGCGGAATGGATGCGGCAATCGCCGCCTCTCTCGCTTGAGGCGTGCCCGGCACGGACACCAGCACATTCGCCTTCGGATCGTGCGGAGAAATCTTCGCGAAGTCTGCAGGAAGCTGATTGCCCGGAACGTAAGTCCAGGGGCCGTCAGTCGTCGCAGCCGTGAACCAGCGCCCCGACACGAGCACGTAATACTGGTTCGTCGTGGGATTCACGAACACGGCGTGATCGGTATTGGTAACGGTCAGCAGTCCCGTGCCGTCGACGGGCTTCAGTTGCGCGGCACCGTCCGTCACGATCAGTTCCGCCGGACGGGTCGCGACGAGCAGGGCGGGGGCCTGTGCAGCGGGTTTGCCGCTGGCGGGCAGCATCGGGTCGGCGGGATTTTTTGCGGCCGCTTGCTGCGCGGCATCGGACAGCGTTTGCGACGGCGTCGCGAGGACTTGCCAGGGGCCGTTCGTATCGCGCGCATTGAACCAGTAGCCGGCCGCATGCAGGTACAACGTGCCGCCGGCGTCACGCATCAGCAGCGCGCGGCTGTTGAGCGCGCGCTGGAAGCCTGTGTGTCCGACGTTTTGCCATGCGGGCGCGCCGTCGACCAGCACGAGCACGGTGGGCTGCGTGGCGAACAGGATTTGCGGCGGGTCGTTCTTCACCGGCTCGCGCATCGTATTCGACAGCTCTTGCGATGCCGCGTAGCTCGTCTGCAACTCGTCGAGCGGCATGCTCATGCCCGCTGCGGGCAAGCGCGCGAGCAACGAACGACGAATGCTGTCGGCGAGATTCGCGTCGGTTGGAACGTCGACGCTGTCGATCTGTATCCCGGTGAGTTGCACCAGCCCGGATGGCTTGTCGATATGGGCACGGGCGGAAAAATGCGCGACGCCGAAGGTCGGCGTACCGTTGGCCTTGCCGACGGCAACTGCGGCGCGCCCCGAAATGCGATTGCCGTCCCACTTCTCGATTTGCGGCTGATACATCTCGACATGCTCGCCGTTCGTCTCGAAGTTGCGTGGCCAGTCCGCCTGCGTGGCCGGCACGGGGGCGTTCGCCGCAAACGACGGCGCGATTTGCCAGGTCAATGCGGTGAGCGTCAACACCGACGCGACGATCTGAGTCAATCTCACCCTCGCGCCGCGCTCTTTAAAGTTTGCGTTCATCTTCGAGATATGTCTTCCGTTGATTGTTGGTTGCCCAAAAGAAAAAGCCGCCTCTAAAAGAGGCGGTTAAAGCTGGCGGAGACCAGAGAAGATTCCTAAATATCTGTGAATCGTCAGAACCGGTGTCGAATGCCTGTCGAAACGACGTATTGGCTCTTGCTCGTCGAGGGTGCAGCGGTGCCGTTGACCTGTGTCAGGTTCGCGCCGACCTGATTGTCTGCGCCGATCTGCATGACGCTTTCAGCATAGACGTCGGTGCGTTTGGACAGCGCGTAGTCGGCCTGGACGCCGAACTGGTTCCAGTGCGAAGAACTGTTGCTCGTGCTGGACGTACGCGGCGTGCTGCGCAAGCCTTGCGTGTACGTGTACGCAGCGCCGAGACTCAACTCAGGCGTCACGCTATAGCGCGCGTGGATTTCGTGGTTGTTGTAACGCAGCGAGGAGTCGCCGATGCTGTCCTGATAGCGGGTCTGCGTGAAGACCGTGCCGATCGTCAGCGGTCCCATCACATGGCTCACGCCAAGACCCCAGGTGCGCTGATTCTGAAGGCCCGGAAGGTTCGTCATCGCCGAGGGCGGAAGGTTCTGGATCGCGCCCGAACTGTTGTTGGAATTCAAGCCCTGAATCTGCAGATAGGCAGCTGCGAATTGCAGGCTGGCGTACTTATAGCCAGCACCGACGCTATATGCGCGGTTGTTCGCAAAGCCGCTCGCATTGTTTGAGAAGCCATACAACGCGTTGAACGAAGCCCCAGCATAGTTTGCGCTTTGATACTTGACCGAATTGCTGATGCTGAACGTGCTGTTCAGGTTGTCGTTATCGCCGCGGTGCGCGAAGTACGTGCCGCCCCAGGTGCCGGCTGCGGAGACCGGGCCCAGATAATCGACAACCGAGTCGTACTGGCGGCCGAGGGTCAGCGTGCCGTAATCGGCAGCAGACACGCCGACGAATGCCTGGCGGTTGAACAGGCTGTTATTGGACTGATTGTTATTGGCCAGGCTGCCGTTGTTCACGTTGAAGCCGCTTTCGAGGTTGAAGACGGCCTTCAGCCCGCCGCCCAGGTCTTCCACGCCGCGCATGCCCCAGCGGCTTTGCTGCACGTTGCCGCTCGTCATGCCGACGGTTGCCTTCCCGTCGGTCAGCCCGCCCGGCGTCATGGGCGAATTGCGCGTGGCCTCGTTGCTCACGTAAGTCAGGCCCGCGTCGACGAGGCCATACAGCGTGACGCTGCTCTGCGCGTGCGCCGCACCCGCGAAGGCCGCCGAAGCAGCCGCGAAAATCAATGTGGTTTTTTTCATATTCGTGTTCCGTACTAAGCCTGGCGACTTGAATGAATGTGCTGTGCTCCGTGTTCGAGATAGCCGCGGCAAGTAGCGTTGAAAACTCGCGGCATGCGTCGATCACGCAAAGCGCACTATAGAGTCTGAGTTGATGTTTCGTTATGTTTAATAATTAAAAACTATTTTTTAGGAACTCAAAATAAATCCGATTTTTAATGATAAGAAGATGTTTTTTCTGATGAAAACCATCTCGATATTTAGTTTGAAAATGGCGCGGATTTGATTTTGTGTTGTGACATTGCTACGTTGCTCGTTTACATGGGTGATAATCGTATTTGCGGTGATTTAGGCTGTATCGCTGAATGGATTTGGTGATTTAATGTTGATATATATGTCTAATCTGTTTTATTTCTGTTGCTCATGCTGAATAAGTTGCAGGCAATACGAATTTTCTTAAGAGTCGCCGAGAACAACTCGTTCAGTCGAGCCGCTTCGAGTCTCAATCTTTCCAATGCGGTCGTGACGCGCTATGTGGCGCTGCTGGAGGCGCATCTCAATGCGCGTCTCGTCAATCGCACGACGCGCAGCGTGTCGTTGACGGAAGCGGGCCGCGCTTATGCGAGAGGGTGCCAGCAACTGCTGGAGTTGCTGGATTCGATGGAGTCGGCCGTGACAGAAGAGGCGGGCGAGCCCACGGGCACGCTCAAGGTCGCGGCGGCGGCCTCGTTTTCACTGGCGACGCTGGCGCCTTTGCTGCACCGCTACCGGATGCGTCATCCGAAGGTGAAGCTGGACCTCACGCTGCTGCATCATTCCGTCGATCTCGTCGAAGATGGGTTCGACGTCGGCATCGTCGCGTCGTGGCAGGTGAATGGCAGCACCCTGGTGAAGCGTCCGTTGCTGTCGGTGCGGCCCGCCGTCGTCGCGTCCGCCGGCTATATCGACCGGCACGGCGCGCCGGCCTCGCTCGAAGACCTTGCCTCGCACAGCTTCCTCGCGCCTTCGCGAGACATGCACGGAACCGAGTGGTCATTCGCGAGCGCCGACGGTCACGAGCGGACCTTGAATCTCGACTCGGTGTGCAGGGTGAACAGCATGATCATGCTTCGGCAACTGGTGCTCGCCGACATGGGCCTCGCCATCCTGCCCGAAGACTACGTCATCGGCGACATTGCGAACGGCGCGTTGCTGCGCGTGCTCGAACAGTATCGGGTGACCAACGGTCTCAAGGAAATGTCGCTCGTCTATCCCGGCCGCCGGCATGTGTCGGCGAAAGTGCGCACCTTCGTGGACTTCACGATCGAATACTTCCGGAGAGGTTTCGCGCCGGGTGCGCCGCGAGCCGACTTGACATCGAGCTGAGCCGTCCGGCGCAAGGTCGTCCGGAAGAGGGGCTTGCCAGCTTCTTTTGGCTTCGGTAAGGTCGCACTGTTCCACAACGCAGCACGGGAGAGATCGTCCCCAGCGGACGACGCCGACGGAGCAACCGCCCCGGAAACTCTCAGGCAAAAGGACCGTGCAGCTGGAACATCTGGAGAGCGGCGCCGTGCGCGCCCACCGAAGGGGAGCCCCCGCCGTTCGCGGCGCGCGGGCGAAACTCTCAGGTACATGGACAGATGGGGCATCGGCGCCGGCTGCTGCGTGCAGCAGCAAGAAGCGACAGCACGAAGCGCGGCCGGCGATGCTCAACGAACACTGGACCATGTCATGTCACGAATCGCCATCATCGGCGCCGGGATTACCGGCGTCACGACCGCTTACGCCCTTGCGCAACGCGGCTATCGCGTCACTGTTTTCGAGCGTCACCGCTACGCGGCGATGGAAACCTCGTTTGCCAACGGCGGGCAACTGTCGGCGAGCAACGCCGAGGTCTGGAACAGCCGCGCGACCCTCATCAAGGGTCTGCGCTGGATGTTCAGGCGCGACGCGCCGCTGCTGATGAATCCGCGTCCCGACTGGCACAAGTACAGCTGGATCGGCGAGTTCATGCGGCAGATTCCGCACTACCGCGCGAACACGATCGAGACCGTGCGCCTCGCGATTGCCGCGCGCGAGCATCTGTTCGGTATTGCAGCGCGGGAAGGCATCGACTTCGATCTCGAACGGCGCGGCATCCTGCATTTCTACGCGACGCGCAAGGAGTACGAGTCCGCGCTGAAGGTCAATGCGCTGCTGCGCGAAGGCGGCCTGGAGCGGCGCGCCGTCACGCCGGAAGAAATCCGTTCAATCGAGCCCGCGCTGCACGGCGAGTTCTACGGCGGCTTTTTCACGCCGTCGGATTCGACGGGCGACATCCACAAGTTCACGCGCGGTCTCGCCGACGCATGTGCGCGGCACGGCGTCGAGTTTCGCTACGACACGGCGGTGCAGTCGATTCACGAGGAAAGCACCGGGCGGCTCGTCGTCGCGAGCCAAACGCAAGGGCAGCGCGATGCGGCGGCGTTCGACAGCCTCGTGATCTGCGCGGGAGTCGGCAGCCGCGCGTTCGCGGCGATGGTCGGCGATCATGTGAACGTGTACCCCGTAAAGGGCTATTCGATCACCGTGTGTCTCGACGATGCGAAGAGCCAGCAGCACGCGCCGTGGGTCAGCCTGCTCGACGACAGCGCGAAGATCGTCACCAGCCGGCTTGGCGCGGACCGCTTTCGCGTCGCGGGCACGGCGGAACTGAACGGCCTGAATCGCGATATCCGTTCGGACCGCATCGAGCCGCTCGTGCGCTGGACGCGTGAGCATTTTCCCGGCGTATCGACAGCGCGTGTCGTGCCGTGGGCGGGGCTGCGTCCGATGTTGCCGGGCATGCTGCCGAAGGTTGGACGCGGCAAGCGCCGTGGCGTGTTCTACAACACAGGTCACGGTCATCTCGGATGGACGCTGTCGGCGGCGACGGCGGAGGGTGTCGCGCAGGCATTGTCGGCGTCGTCGGTATAACCGGCGCGTAGCGGACGATCCGCGCAGGCGGGCGGCCAGGACTTTCGAAGTCGAAACGCGAAGCAACGTGCGTGAGCGTTTGCGAGCATGCGTAGCCGCGAGCGTCTGGCTGCCCGCTTCATCGACGCGGAACCGTCACGAATGAATGACGCGTTTTGCGCGACAGTAATCGCGTCACGGCGGCGTAGCCGCTGACGCGTATCGAGCTATCAGCGCGGACCATCAGCGCGGACTATCAGTTCGGACTATCAGCGTACCGGCAGCAGTGCCAGCGACGCACGCCAGGATTTGTACTCGCTGCAATTTTGCTGCCCGCTCTCTATAAATGAATCAGGACGAACGGGTCAACCGTTCGCGTCCTGGATTGTCCATTGCGGGCAAACATGCAACTGAATCTCACGTCGATCTCGATCCACCCGGACAGACATCAAGGGTCGATCGCATCCGTCTGCGCTTGCGGGTGGATCGTCATGCGACATGGTTTGCGTCGGCCGGATGGGCTCTGTTTCTTTTCGGACTCTTCGGTGTGCTATGTCACAGTCGCCGGCTGCGACGCACGAAATAATGTCTTCACAGTGCCAGGCATAACGAACGCCACGGAGGTGCGCTGTGTTTCACTCGACTCTATCCCGCACCTGGTTATGCACCGCCGTGACAACGGCCTGCCTCGCCGGATACCCCCACGCCAACGCCGAAGCGATCGCACCGCATGCTGCGGCTGCTTCCGCGCCGTCGCCTGCGTCCGCGCCAGTGAAAGAGAAACGAACGGCGCCCGCGAATGCGAACGCCCCGCTCGACTTCCCGGCGATCGTCGAGCGTTACGGGCCCGCCGTCGTGAACATCCGCGCGATCCTGCCGGAAAAGCCGCTGGCAGCGCCAACGCCGCCAGCGCCGGCCGCGGCGCCTGCGGCCGCTTCGGGCGCGAGCTCCGAAGCGATCGACGGTGACGACCCGCTGTTCGCGTTCTTCCGGCAGGCCATGCCGCAGTTGCAGGACGGGCAGAGTAGTTCGCCGCGTGCGATGTCGGGCGTGGGCTCGGGTTTCATCGTCAGTCCCAACGGACTGATACTGACGACGGCGCATGTCGTCGACGGCTCCGATGACGTGACGGTGCGCCTGACCGACCGGCGCGAGTTCAAGGCAAAAGTCGTCGCCGTCGATGGGCCAAGCGATGTCGCTGTGATCCAGATCGAAGCGACGAAGCTGCCCGTCGTCAAGCTCGGCGATTCGACGCGTGTGCGCGTCGGCGAACAGGTGCTGACGATCGGCTCACCGGACAGCTATCAGAACACGGTGACGGCGGGCATTGTCAGCGCGACGTCGCGCACGCTGTCCGATGGCACGACGTTTCCGTTCTTCCAGACCAACGGCGCGTTGAATCCCGACAACTCGGGCGGCCCGGTTTTCAATCGCGCGGGGGAAGTGGTCGGCATACACGTCCAGGTCTATGCCGACGGCGATCGTTTCCAGAGTCTGACTTTTGCCATCCCGATTGCGATGGCGAACAAGGTGCGCGCACAGTTGCAGGCGCAGTCGAAGTCTCAAGATGCAGACGGTGCCCACGGCGCGTTCGGCATGCAGGTGCAGGACGTCGATCCGGGACTCGCCGGCGCGTTCGGTCTGCCGCGCGCGGCGGGCGCGCTGGTGATCGCCGTCGAGCCCGGCAGTCCCGCCGCCACGAGCAAGCTGAAGCCCGGCGACGTGATCGTGCAGATCGCCGACAAGCCCGTCGAGCACGCCGCGGATCTCGCCGACCCGGATGCGCTGCCGCAGACGGGCTCGAAAGTCCCCGTGAAGCTGATTCGTAATCGCAAGCAGGTGACGATCATGGTCAACCTGGCGGCGTCGGCGCAATACGCGAGCACGGGTGTGAGCGATGTCGGTCCGCTGGATCATCTCGGTCTGAGCATGCATCCGCTGACGGACGACGAACGGCGCACCACCGGGCTGGCCGAAGGCCTGATGGTCGAGGATGTGTCGGGCGCGGCGGGTCCTGCCGGTATCAAGCCGGGCGATGTGGTGTTGTCGCTGAACGGCACGCTGGTTGCATCGCAGGATGAACTGGCGGCGCTGGCGGCGAAGGCGGGCAAGAAGGCGGCACTGCTGATCCAGCGTAATCACGCGCGCAGTTTCGTGACTGTCGATCTGAAGTGAAGCGCAAGCGCTGCGGCGCGGCGATTGAAATGTGCGCCGCGTCCGCCGTTCTTCGGTTAGAACGGCTAGGCCATCTGGGGCTGGGCCGTGTGGACCAGGCCGTCTGACCGGAGAGCGAACATGTCCCGCTACCACGCGCGCATCACAGGAAAGGATCAGGCGGCACTGGCCGATCTCGTGACGAAGTACAAGGTCACGGTCGCGCGCCATACGGTCGGGAAAGTGCACGGCGGCTATCGCGTCGACGCGCACGCGACCAATGCGCAGATCAAGGCGCTCGAAGCGGACGGCTACCAGGTCGAGCGGCTGGAGGATGCCGAGGCGCAAGGCAAGGTGCGCCAGGCGGAAACGCGCGCGCAACTGGCCGCGCCGCATGCGCTGGAAGCGCTGTCAGTCGCGGCGGGCACCGGCTATCTCGATGTCGGCCAAATCGAGGCGGCGCTCGCCGCCGCAAGCGCCGCGCCCAACGATGCATTCACGAAGCTGATCAAGCTGCCTCACCCAACCTGGGAAAAGCGCAGTTGCCACGCGCTGAAGATCGGCAAAGGCGACGCGGCGGGGCGCCCCGGCATCTATTTCCTCGGCGGCGTGCACGCGCGCGAATGGGGCAGCCCGGATATCCTGATCCATTTCGTGCAACTGCTCGCCAACGCGTACACCACGCACAAACCGGTCAAGATCGGCAGCCGCACGTTCAAGGCGGCGGACATCAAGCACGTGGTCGAAAGCAAAGACCTGTTCGTGTTTCCGCAAGCGAATCCCGATGGCCGCCACTACAGCATGTCGACCGAGTCGATGTGGCGCAAGAACCGCCGGCGCGCGCCGCCGGGGCATGTCAAGCCGCAATGCTGCGGCGTCGATATCAACCGCAACTACAACTTTCTGTGGAATTTCCCGCAGTATTTCGATCCGGAAAGTCCGATCGCCAATTCCACCGATCCCTGCGACTACGAGGTGTATATCGGTCCTGCCGCCGAATCGGAGCCGGAAACGAAGAACGCCGTGTGGATGTTCGACACCTACCCGAACATCCGTTATTTCGTCGATCTGCACAGCTATTCGGAAGACATTCTGTACAACTGGGGCGACGACGAGAACCAGAGCGGCCATCCCGACATGAACTTCCAGAATGCCGCCTACGACGGCAAGCGCGGCATTGCCAACGACAAGGCGTATCGCGAGTACATCGCGACGGCGGACAAGAAGATCGCCGTCGATCTCGCCAACGAAATGCGCGACGCGATCAAGGCGTCGCGCGGCCGCGTGTACAAGACGGAGCAGTCGATGAGCCTGTATCCGACGGCGGGCACGTCCGACGACTACGCATTCAGCCGTCATATCGTCGACGCGAAGAAGGCGAAGGTGTTTTCCTACACGATCGAATGGGGCAGCCCCGACAATCCCACGCCGTTCCATCCGCCATATGCCGAGATGAAGCAGATCATCGACGAGGTGACAGCGGGGCTGCTGGCTTTTTGCATTGCAGCGAAGTGACGGCGCTGCCGTTTCAAAGCACTTCGGAGCGCGGTATCCCGGCCACGCTGGACGACCTCGCCGCGCACGACATCGTCACAGGTCCGTTGGGCCCGTTGCATCAGATCGAGGTCTTTTCCGCGCTGCATGGCGATACGCGCTTCGCGTCGTATCGAAAGTTCGCAGTCGAGCGGACTTCGTAGCTGGCGCAATCGTTTGCGATGCGCGTTGTCCTGCCTGGACCGAAAGCAACGCGGCGCCGGATTTCCACCGCTTCCGCGCGCAACTGAGACGCACGGTAAAGCCGTGCGGGAAAGCGGCGCTATCGTTATCCGAAAAGAGCCGGACAGGTCGCGTGGCGGTGCGTCATGGAGATCGACGGCACCGTGGACGCGATGACGCCGCTCCGCTGTCGCCGGGGACAGCCGGGCGCCGCGTGCCGGGCAGCGACGGGTGACGATCGGGGGCCAACATGGCGGTAACAGGAGTGGAAACGCCGGCGGGTGTCGGGACGCTGCGCTCAGCGAGCCTGGCGGACGTGGAGCTGGAGCATCTGGAGAGGATGGTTCAGTACGTGGTTCGCCGGACGGACACGGACGACGTGTCGAAGCTCGACTACGAATACTGGGCGAAGCGGCTGCGCAAGCTGGCGCAGACTTACGATCTGGTGGCGACCCAACGGCAGCGGGTCATCGCGCTGCTCGATCTGCTCGAACGGGAAATGCTGTATCAGGCGCGCCGCGCGGCCGCCGTCTGAACGCCACCTGCTTCGATTTGCCGTGCGTCAAGGTCGTCGCGAAGCCGTGCGGATCGATCAGGCAAGCATGCCCAGCGCCGTCTCCAGCACCATTCGCTTGAACTTCTTCTCATGCTGCGGCAGCGGCGAAAACGCCAGCATCAGATGGCTGTAGGCGACCGTCTTGCTGATCGCGTTCAGCAGCATGAAAAACATCAGCTCCGGGTCCTTGACCTTCAGTTCGTCTTGCCGCGCCGCGTCGGCGAAGAGCGGCACCATCGCGTCGTGATAAGGGCGCACCAGCCGCTCGATCAGCACATTGAGCCGCTCGCCTTCTTCCGTCGCCGCCGTCGAAAAGAAAATGCCCACGTCGGGGTCGTCGAACACCTCGTCGATGAATCTGGCCACCGCCGTTTCCACCCGCGCTCTCGCGCCCAGCGACGCGGTCCGCAACGCCGACGTCGCGTCGATCATCGGCGCCATCTGCCCGGCGATCTGTTCGACGACGGCCAGCCAAAGTGTCTCTTTCGAGCCGAAATGATGCGCGACGAGCGCCGCATCGACGCCTGAATCGCGTGCGATCTCGCGCACGCTCGTTGCCTCGAATCCCCGTTTGCCGAAACTCTTGCGCGCATTGCGCAGGATCGCGTCCGGCCCGACCGACACACCCGATGCCGGGCGTCCGCGCGCACGCTTCTTGTCCTTTTGGGGTTCTGCCGCTGCCATCACATCTTTCATTCGAATGAGTCTGCCGATCGTCCCGTCAGGCGTGAGTTTAACCGAGCGTCCGGACGCGAGCCGCAGTGGTCCTGGCGGCGCATGCGTTTGACACGCGCGCCCCGCGACGCTACGATCTCGATATTCATCACGTGTTGAATTAATCATGTCAGAGCGCATACGGAACGAAGAGCTTGCCGATGTCTGGCGCCGGACTGTCGTGGCGATCGGCAATTTCGAGGTCACGCCGGAACCTGCCAAAACCCCGCGCCCACCGCGTCCGGCGCGGCGCAGCGCGCGCCCAGCCGCATGCTGGGACGGGCGCAGCGAGCCGACCGTGCGCGTGCTCGACAAGCCGACCGCGCAGACGCTGACGGTTTCATGGTGCGACGCGCGCACGGGCCATTACGGCTATCAGACATGGCGCGTGAACATCGCGCGCCGGGCCGGACAATGCGTGCTGACGGGCCGCTCCATCAGGGCGGGCGAAACCGTCTACTGTCCGCGCGCGAACGGCACACCGCCGGGGAACGCGGGCGCGATGATCGTCGCCTCGGGTGTCGATATCTGAGGCCCACATGGCGCCGAACGCCGCCTGTGGCGCCCGGAGCGCGCGGAATGTCGCGCAATGGAGACACGGTAAGGCTTCGAAATAATGCGCAATCGATGCGCAATCACGCAACAGGCCGACGGTTTGCAGGCTCTTCGAGGCTTGCCGGCACAGTGACGGACGACGGGTTGTGTTTTAATCACGGGTACTGTGGTTGCCTTTCAACGTATCTGTCCTCCATCACCATCAGATGTCCCCCGTCGTCAAGTCCGAACTGCTGGAAAAACTGTGGGCCCGCATGAGCGAGCGCGGGGATTTCCCGATGCTCTCGCAGGCGTTGCGCACCACCGTGTCGGCGATGAATAACGACGATCTGGACTTCACGTCGCTCGTGCAGGTCGTGCTTTCGGATGTCGGCCTCACGCAAAAGGTGCTGCGGCTCGCCAATTCCGCCATGTATGTCGCGTTCGGCGGCAACATCACGACGGTGACCCGCGCGCTCATGGTCCTCGGCATGGACACCGTCGGCCATCTCGTGGTCGGGATGAAGATCGTCGATCACTTTCATCACAGCGCGCCGCACCGTATCGACGCGAAGCTCGAACTGAACCGTGCGCTGCTATGCGGAACGGTTGCGCGGCGCATCACGGAAGGCGTCGATCTGCGCGTCGCGGAAGAAGCCGTGGTGTGCGCGCTGATGCGTCAGGTCGGCCGGCTGCTGGTGGCGTTCTATCTGGAAAGCGAATGGGACCGGCTGCGCCGCACGGCGGTGACCGACCAGATCGACGACAGCGACGCCTGCGCGCAGCTGCTCGGCGTGAGCTTCGAGGACATCGGCAGCGAGGCGGCGCGCCGCTGGCGTCTGCCGGAAACGATTTCGGCGGGCATGCAGGCCATCGGCTCGGCATCGGACGAGCCGCTCTCGGAGCATGTGCGCTGGCTGCGGGCCGTCAACAGCTATTCGACGGAAGTCGCCAACGTGCTCGTCACCCAGGCGGCGGGCGACGAGCTGGAGCGCGGCCTCGCCGAACTCGCGAGCCTCTATAGCGACGCGCTCAGGATCGATGCGGCCCGGCTCGACGCGCTGAGCGCCGCGTTGGTCGACGAAGAAAGCAACGAAGGGCTGATGCAGGAGATCTCCGAGTTGCGCGCGCATGCCGATGCGATCGTGCGCACCGGGAAGTCCGCGCAGGCGCGTCTTTCGGCCGGTCTCGAAGACTTGCGCGCGCTGCCGTCGAGCAAGGCACTTTTGCCCGTGCTGACACTGGCTTCCGAAACCATTCTGGCGGGCCTGTCGATGTCGCGCACGCTCGTGTTCGTGCGCCAGGCCGACGCGCGCTATCACGCGCGCATCGGCTTCGGCCCGGACATGGAACGCATGCTGCCCACACTCAGCTTCGGCGCGGGCTTCCAGCCCGACGTGTTCCATCTCGCGATTGCGAACCCGGTTGGCATCTTCATCGAGAACGCGCACGAGCCGCGCATGGAAGCGCGTCTGCCGGACTGGTTCAAGGCGCATCTCGCCGATGCGCAGGCCTTCGTGCTCCTGCCCGTGAAGTCCAACGACACCACGGTCGCGCTCGCGTACGGCGACTGGACCGACGTGCAGGCCGTGCACAAGATCACGCAACCGGAAATGGCGATCCTCAACGAGCTGACGCGTGAGCTGAGCCGTTTCTTTTTCGGCGCGAATCTCGAACAGGCCGAAATGCTTTGAGCTTGCCGTGCTCGGCGCGGCCACGCGGCCACGCGGCCACGCGGCCACGCGGCCACGCGTCGACGTACAGGCGGCGGTCAGCGTTGCCAGCCCGCGAGCAGCGCCGGCAAGTGCGCCATCTCTTCGAACACGTCGGCGACGCCGACGGCTCTCAACGCTTCTTTCGAGCTATGGCCTTTTTCACCGGGACTGTAGCCGAACACGGTCGCGCCCGCCGCGCGGCCTGCCGTGGCGCCCGTCACGGTGTCTTCGATCACCGCGCAACGCGCCGGATCGACGCCGAGTCCTGCGGCTGCGGCGAGATAAACGTCCGGGTGGGGTTTGTTGCGCGGCGTCTCCTGGCCGCTGAAGATGCGTCCCTCGAAGTCGTCGAGCACCCCGGCTTTCGCCAGCTGCAGGCGTAGCTTGACGCGGTCCGCGCCGGATGCCACGGCAATCCGTCCATCGAGCCGCGCATGCAACACAGCGACCGTTTCGACAATGCCTTCGATCGCCGTCACTTCACGTTCGAGCGCGGCGTTGCGGCGCGCGCGAAACGTTTCGAGCCAGGCGGGCGTGATACGCACGCCCGTTTTCGCTTCGATCAGCGGCGCCTCGTCCATCACGGTCTTGCCCACGAAGATCGACATCGCTTCGTCGACGCTCAGATGCCAGCCCAGTTCGCCGAGCATCGCTGCCAGCACGGTATTGGTGATCGTTTCCGAATCGACGAGCACGCCGTCGCAATCGAATAACACGGCGTCGAAGGGGAAAGCAGACATCGCGGTCCTTTTTTGGGTCGGTCAAAACCCGTAAGGGTACCGCGATTGCAGACGTGATGCGCCGCGGTGGCGAAGGTCATGGACGAATCGACGAACAATTTGAATCGTCTTCTTGACGGATTGTATGACAGGAATATAATCCAACCCATCGATCGGCCGCCGGGCGTTCCGCAGCAACCAGCAGCATGGAACGCAAAAGGGACCGCAAAAAAACGCTAACGTCATGGAGACAGCATCATGCAGATGGATGCCAGCATCGGAGCGCGCCTGGACAGGCTGCCTTTGTCCGGCTTCCATTGGCGTCTGCTGGGCCTGATCGCGGCCGGCATGTATTTCGATTCGTTCGACATCTACATCGCCGGCACCGTGCTCGCTGCGATGATCCATAGCGGCGAATCCACGCTCAGCCTCAACGCGACGTTCGTCTCCGTCACCTTCATCGGCATGATGACGGGCGCGTGGCTTTCCGGGCTGCTAGGCGACCGCTTCGGGCGCCGCTTCTGCTATCAGTTCAATCTCGGCATCTACGGCTTCGCATCGATTGCCGCGGCGCTCGCGCCGTCGATCTACTGGCTGATCTTCTTTCGTCTCGTGATGGGCGTCGGCATGGGCGCGGAGATCGTCGTCGGCTACGGCACGCTGAGCGAGTTCATTCCCGCAGTCTGGCGCGGCCGCTTCGGCACCATTCTCAATCTGATCATCAACACGTCGCTGTTTCTGTCGACCTTCCTTGGCTGGCTGATCGTGCCGCAATACGGCTGGCGCTGGATGTTCGCGATTGCGGGATGCGGCGCGCTGTTCGTGTGGTTCCTGCGCAAGTCGATGCCGGAGTCGCCGCGCTGGCTCGCGTCGCGCGGACGCGGCGACGAAGCGCGGCAGATCGTCGAGCACATCGAGACGGCGTGCGGTAACGCCGTCGGTTATCCGGCCAATGCAGCGGTCAACGCGCCTGAACCGTCCACGCGCGAGTTCTATTCGAGCGAAACCGGCCGTCTCGGCGATCTGTTCTCGCGCCGGCTGCTCACGCGCACGATTACGGCCATCACGGTTCTTGTCGCGCTCTTCACGGTCAACTATGCATTCGTCAGTTGGATACCGACTTTCCTCGTCAAGCAGGGACATAGCGTTTCCAGTTCGCTTGGTCTGACAGCCGTGATGTTCGCGGGCGGCCCGATCGGCTCGCTGATCGCTTTTGCACTCGCCGAGCACCTTGGGCGGAAGTGGGGCATCGTATTGTTTTCGCTGGTGTGCGTGGCCTTCGGCGTGGCGTATCCGTTTGCGCAGTCGGCGGTGGCGATCACGGCGCTTGGGTTTGCGATCACCTGCTGCATCTACGTGCTGTCGTCGTTCAGCGTCGCGACGTATGTACCCGAACTGTTCCCGACGGAACTGCGTCTGCGCGGCTCGGGCCTCGCGAACACGGTAGGCCGCGCGGTCAGCATCGTCGTGCCGTATGCGGTGGCGAGCGCATTCATGCGCTTCGGCATTGCGGGCGTGCTGGCGCTGATCGTCGGCACGCTGTTGCTTCAGGCGCTGATCGTCGGCGTGCTGGGCGCGGAAACGAAGCAGCGTTCGCTCGAATCGATTGCCGCCGGCACCGGCGACACGAGCGCGGAAATCATCGAAGGCGGCGCGACGGCGGCCATGAAATAAGCGCCGCGCAACGTACGCCGCGACGGACCACTGCACAAACAAAGGACACTCGAGACATGTCATCGCCCATTGAGAACTACCGCATCTATGCCGTCAAGTACGCGCATTTCGAGCGCCGTTCGCGCGACAACTTCATCGGCGGCGATTCGCACGACGTGCCGATGCCGCTCGATTACTTCGTGTGGGCCGTGGTGGGCGAATCGCGCACGTTCATCGTCGACACGGGCTTCGACCAGGCCATGGCCGACAAGCGCGGCCGCACGATCACGAACACCGTGGAGCGCGGGCTGAAGCAGATCGGCATTCGCGCCGACGACGTCGAAGACGTGATCATCACGCACATGCACTATGACCACGCGGGCAACAGCACGCTGTTTCCGCGCGCGCGTTATCACCTTCAGGACCGCGAGATGGCGTATTGCACCGGGCGCTGCATGTGCCATCACGCCTTGAGTCATCCGTTCGAGCCTGAAGACGTGAAGTCGATGGTCGGCCGCCTGTTCGACGGACGCGTGCAGTTTCATGACGGCGCGTCGGAGATCACGTCCGGGTTGAGCGTGCATTGGGTCGGCGGACATACGAACGGCCTGCAGGTCGTGCGCGTGCACACGGCGCGCGGCTGGGTCGTGCTCGCTTCGGATGCGTCGCATTTCTACGCGAACATGCAGGAGCACCGGCCGTTCCCGGTTGTCTACAACGTCGGCGACATGCTCGAAGGCTATGAGGCCGCGCACCGGCTGGCGAGTTCTCCCGAACATGTGATTCCGGGCCACGATCCCGCTGTGCTGACACGCTATCCGTCGCACGATCGCGAGACGGAGGGCTGGATCGTGCGTCTCGACGCGCCAGCGCGCTGAGCGGGGCGGCACTCATGATGCTGAAAGGCAAAGGCGCGTTAGTGACAGGCTCGTCGAACGGCCTCGGGCTGGCAATGGCGCGAGCGCTCGCGGGCGCTGGCTGCGACATCGTGCTGCACGGACTCGAAGCGCCGCAGCAGATGACGCGCACCACCGGCGAGCTGGCATCCGCGTTCGACGTGAACGTCGCTTACGTGCAAGCGGATCTCGCGACGCCAGCAGGCGTCGATGCGTTGATCGGCGCTGCGCGCGAACGCGTGAAAACGCTCGACGTGCTGATCAACAACGCCGTGGTACGGCATTTTGCGGATATCGAATCATTTCCGGTCGAGCAGTGGAACAACGCGCTTGCCGTGAATCTGACGGCCGCGTTCCGCGCGATTCAACTGACCTTGCCCGGCATGCGCGAACGCGGCTGGGGACGCATCTTCAACATGACGTCGGTGTATGGCGCGCGCGCTGTGGCGAATCGCGTCGATTACGTCACGACCAAGACGGCGCTGCTTGGGCTGACACGCTCGGTGGCCATCGAGACGCTGAACCAGGGCATCACGTGCAATGCGATCTGTCCGGGCTCGGTGCTGACGCCGAACATCGACGGACGCATCAACGCGTTGATGGACGAGAGCGGGCTGAATCGCAGCGATGCCGTGCGCGAGTTCCTCAAGGGCAAGCAGCCGACGGGCGAACTGGTCGAAGCCGCGCATGTCGGCGAGATGGTCGTGTTTCTGTGCGGACCGGCAGCGAGCCAGATCACGGGTGCGATGATGCCGATAGAAGGAGGCTGGCTTGCAGGCTGATTCCATCGACGCCGACGCATTGCGCAGCGGCACGTTGACCCGCACGCTGGCGCGCTTCGTCGCGGACACGCAGTGGCGCGACTTGCCCGCTAACGTGCGCAACGAAGCGAAACGCTCGCTCGTCAATTACTTCGCGGTCGCGCTGGCAGGCTCGCACGATCCGACAGTCGATAAGGCCGTCAACGTCTATCAGCGTTTTCGCGCCGATGAAAACGCGAGCATCGCAGGACGCAGCGAGCGCACGGACATGCTGAACGCAGCCGCGCTGAACGCGATGAGCGCGAATGTCTACGACTTCGACGACACGCATATCCCCACCATCATTCATCCGACTGCGCCCGTCGCGGCGGCGCTGTTCGCGCTTGCCGAATCGCATGCGATGAGCGGCGAAGCGCTGCTGCTCGCGTTCGTGCTCGGCGTCGAAGTGGAATGCCGCATCGGCAATGCGGTGTCGCCGGAGCACTATCAGCGCGGCTGGCACATCACGTCGACATGCGGCGTGTTCGGCGCGGCTGCCGCCGTGGCGAAGGCGCTCGAACTCGATGAGCAACACATTGCATGGGCGCTCGGTAACGCATCGGTGCAAACGGGCGGACTGGTCGAAACGCTCGGCACGATGTCGAAGAGCATCAGCGTCGGCAATGCGGCGCGCAACGGATTGCTGTCGGCACTGCTGGCAGAAGATGGCTTTTCAGGCCCAGACGCGCCGCTCGAAGGCGAGCGCGGCTTTCTGCGCGTGACGGCGTCGCAACCGTCATGGAGCGCGCTGACGCGTGAACTCGGGCACGAGTGGGAACTGCTGAAGAACACGTATAAGCCGTATCCGTGCGGCGTCGTGCTGAACCCGGTGATCGAAGCGTGCCTCGATTTGCGGCGCGACGCACGCTGGTCGCTCGGCGATATCGAACAGATCGAACTGATGGGGCATCCGCTGCTGCGCGAGCGCACCGACCGGCCAGGCGTGCGCACGGGCCGCGAATCGCAGGTCAGCGCGCAGCATGCGGTGGCCGTGGTGTTGTCGCGCGGCAAGGCTGGCCTCGATGAATTCAGCGATGCGGCCGTCGCCGACGCGTCGCTACACGAGGCTGGAAAGCGTCTGCGTTTCATCGATGACCCGTCGTGGCCCGTCGAATCCGCACAGGTGACGATCATTCTGCGTTCGGGCGAGCGCATCGCGCATCGCGTGCATGCGGCGCGCGGCAGTCTGGCCGCGCCGCTCGCGAACGTCGAACTCGCGGACAAGCTGCATCGACTGGCCGCGCATTCACGCTCGGGCGTCGATGCGCAAGCGTTGATCGACAGATTATGGAAGTTCGAGACCGAACACGACGCGGCCGCGGTGATGCGTCTCGCGCGTGCTCGCGGCTCGAATTGAGCCGGAATTTTTTCATTCACGAGGATTGTCATGTCGAGTAGTCAGGCATCAAGTCAGCAACGCGGTCCGTCGCCCGGTTTCGTCGGCGTCGGCACGATGGGTCGGCCCATGGCGCGGCGGCTGATCGAAGCGGGTCACAAGGTCATCGTCTACGACCGCGATGAAGCCGCCCTCGCGGAACTCGAGGCGGCGGGCGCGCAGGTTGCCGCGTCGGTGCGTGAAGTGGCCGACAGTGCGCGCATCGTCTTCACGAGCCTGCCCACGCCCGCGATCTTCAAACAGGTCGCGCTCGGCGAGGGCGGCCTGATCGACGGCAGTGCGATCAAGGTACTGGTCGATCTGTCGACGGTCGGTTCGCGCATCGAAAAGGAAGTGGCAGAAGGGCTGCTCGTAAAAGGAATCGAAACGGTCGATGCGCCCGTGAGCGGCGGAGCGGCAGGCGCGAAGAAGGGCACGCTCGCGATCATGGCGGCGGGCAATCCCGTCGCGCTGGAGGAAGTGCGCGGCCTGTTCGACGTGCTCGGCAAGGTGTTCGTGGTCGGCGACAAGGCGGGGCAGGGGCAATTGCTGAAGCTGCTGAACAACATGTTGTCGTCGACGGCGTTCGCGATCACGTCCGAGGCGTTCGTCGCGGGCATGCGCGGCGGGCTGGACCCGGAAGTGATGATGTCGGTGATCAACGCGGGCAGCGGCAAGAACGGTGCGACGCTCGACAAGTTTCCGAACCACGTGTTGCCCGGCACCTTCGATTTCGGCTTTCCCGTCGGCAGCGTCTGCAAGGACATCGGTCTCGCCGTCGACGAGTGCCAGGCGCTCGGCGTACCGATGTGGGTGGGCAGCGTCGCGCGCCAGATGTGGAATTACGCCGCGATGCAGGACGGCGCCGCGCGCGATATGACGGAACTCGTCAAATACGTCGAGCGCTGGTCGTCAGTCGACGGCCTCGAAGATTGAAGCAGCACCGGATCGAACCCACAACACGCAACACGCAACACGGAGAACTTCATGATCGTTGAAATGCGTATCTATCATTGCGCGCCGACGCGCCTGCCTGCCTTGCTCGACCGCTTCACGACGCACACGCTCGGTTTCTTCGAGAAGTACGGCATCCAGCAGATCGGTTTCTGGACCACGCTGATCGGCCCGAGCAATCACGCGCTGACCTACATGATCCAATGGGAAAGCCTGGCCGAGCGCGAGCAGAAGTGGAACGCGTTTCAGGCCGACGCCGACTGGATCGCGGCGCGCGCCGCGACAGAAGCTGAGCGGCCGATCGTCGAGCGCATCGAGAATCACTTTTTGACGCCGACCTCGTTCTCCGCGCTGCGCTAGGAGACGGATGCCATGACCCAGAAGAAGCGCATCGGTTTTATCGGGCTCGGCATGATGGGCGCACCGATGGTGCAATGCCTCGTCAACGCGGGCTTCGACCTGTACATCGACGACGCGGATGCAGCGCGCGCCGACACGCTCGCCGCGCAAACGGGCGCGCAGCGTTTGACGCACGACAACGCCGCCGCACTCGACGCGTTGATCACGATGCTGCCGAACTCGGCCATCGTCGAAAGCGTGCTGCTTGGCGGCGGCCATGACGGTTGGGCAAGCCGGCTCGCGAAGGGCGCCGTCGTGATCGACATGAGTTCTTCGGAGCCGGAGCGCTCGCGCAAGCTCGGCGCGGCGCTCGAGGAACGCGGTCTCGCATACCTGGACGCGCCCGTCTCCGGCGGCGTGAAGAAAGCGAAGGAAGGCACGCTGGCGATTCTCGTCGGCGGCCGCGCGGACGTGCTCGCGCAGTACCAACCCGTGCTGGAAGCGATGGGCAAGAACATTCTGCATATCGGCGGCGCGGGCTCGGGGCATGCGGCGAAGGCGCTGAACAACTACGTGTCGGCGGCGGGACTCGCGGCGACCGTCGAGGCGCTGCTCGTCGCGCAGCGCTTCGGCATCGAGCCGGAGGCGATGACGGACGTGCTCAATGCTTCGTCGGGCCGCAGCAATACGTCGGAAAACAAGGTCAAGCAGTTCATGCTGAGCGGCACGTTCGCGTCCGGCTTCGCATTGCAACTGATGAACAAGGATCTGAAGATCGCTCATGCGCTCGCGCAGTCGGTCGGTTATCCGATGACGCTCGGCGACACGGTCACGGCAGTCTGGAGCGAGGCCGCGCAACGTTCGACGCCCGCCACCGACCACACCGAAATGTATCGCCTGCTCGATCGCGATGCGCCCTGATTCTGGACAGGAACCTGCCATGTCACATGCAGCGCAGTTTTATATCGACGGACGCTGGGTCGAACCCGCGTCAGCCCGCTGGTTCGATATCGTCGATCCCGCCACGGAGGCACCGTTCGAGCGGCTCGCGCTCGGCAACGCGGAAGATGTCGACCGCGCGGTCGCGGCCGCGCGCCGGGCGTTTCCCGCGTGGTCCACGACGAGCGTCGCGGAACGCGTCGCGTTGTTGCGGCGCGTGCTGCAGATCTACGAACGCCGCTACGACGAGTTCGCCGAAGCGATGCGCCGCGAGATGGGCGCGCCCGTCACGTTCGCGCGTAATGGCCAGGCGGCGCGTGGCCCCGCGCATCTGAATGCGCTGATCGACGTGCTGGAACGCTTCGAATTCGAAGAACAGCGCGGCAGCACGCGCGTCGTGCTCGAAGCGATCGGCGTGTGCGGTCTGATTACGCCGTGGAACTGGCCCGTCAACCAGATCGTCGTGAAGATCGCGCCCGCGCTCGCGGCGGGTTGCACGATGGTGCTCAAGCCGAGCGAGTATTCGCCGCTGAGCGCGCTGCTCTTCACGGAAGTGCTCGACGAAGCGCAAGTGCCCGCCGGCGTGTTCAATCTCGTCAATGGCGACGGCCCGGGTGTCGGCGAGGCGATTGCGAGCCATCCCGATATCGACATGGTGTCGTTCACGGGCTCGACGCGCGCGGGCGTGCTGGTCGCGCAGTCGGCCGCGCCGAGCGTCAAGCGCGTCGCGCAGGAACTGGGCGGCAAGTCCGCGAACATTCTGCTCGACGACGTCGATCTCGAAGAGGCCGTCAAGCGCGGCGTCGCGGCCTGCTTCGTGAACTCGGGCCAGTCGTGCTCGATTCCGACGCGCATGCTGGTGCCGCGTCATCTGATGAACGATGCAGCGCAGATCGCGAAGCGCGCGGCGGAACTGTATCGCGTCGGTCCAACCGACGACGCTTCGACGCAACTCGGCCCGCTCGTCAACCGCAACCAGTTCGAGCGCGTGCAGGCGCTGATCCAGACGGGCATCGACGAAGGCGCGCGACTCGTGACGGGCGGCACAGGCTTGCCTGAAGGCATCGATAAAGGCTATTACGCAAAGCCGACCGTGTTCGCCGACGTCACGCCCGACATGACGATCGCGCGCGAGGAAATCTTCGGGCCGGTGCTGTCGATGATTGCGTACGACACCGAAGCGGACGCCATCGCGATCGCCAACGGCACGGATTATGGGCTCGCCGCCTACGTGCAATCGGCGGATATTGCACGCGCCCGCAAGGTGGGCCGCGCGTTGCGCGCGGGCGGCGTGCATCTGAACTATCCGCCTGCCGATTTTCATGCGCCGTTTGGCGGCTACAAGCGCTCGGGCAACGGGCGCGAGTGGGGCGAAGCGGGTCTGCGCGAGTATCTGGAAATGAAGGCGTTGGTCGGTTACGGCGCTTAGCCGGTAAGTATGGCCAGTACGGCCAAAAAATTTTGCACGTTTAGATTGTCGGACAATCATCGCGTCAGGCAGTCGTAACGCGCAAAGCAACTGAACGGGTTGAAGCAACAGAGAGGACCTCAAGATGGACAGCAACGAACGTTTCGAAAAAGGTTTTGAAAACCGCAAGGAAGTGCTTGGCGCGGGCCATGTGGAGAAGTCATGGGCCAATGCCGACGACTTCAACCGGCCGATGCAGAAGTTCGTCACCGAGAGTTGCTGGGGCGACATCTGGGGCGACAGGACGCTGTCGTTCAAGACGCGCAGCATGCTGAACCTCGGCATGCTCACGGCGATGAGCCAGCATCACGAACTGGCCGTGCACGTGAAGGGCGCGCTGCGCAACGGCGTGACGAAGGACGAGATCCGCGCGGTACTGATGCAGGCGGCCGTGTATTGCGGCGCGCCGCTGGCGCTGGCTGCGTTTCGCGTCGCGACGGAAGCGATCAAGGCATATGAAGCGGAGACTTCGGCGGCCTGATGCTGTGACGACACCACACCAGGCAGCGCGAACCCAATAAGCAATGCCGACAGAGACTTGGAGACAACGATGAAAACCCTCACTGCGACCGACATCGCACAGTCCGAAGGCGAGCAATCGATCGAAACGAAAAGACGCAATGCCATCAAAGGCGCGTTCTTTTCCGAGTACATCGACATGTTCGATATCTATCTACCCGTCGTCGTGCTGTCGCCGGTGCTGGCGTTTTTCCAGCCGCCGCATCTGTCGAGCGGCATGGAGACGATCCTCGCGTCGCTGGTGTTCATCACGACGCTGCTCGGGCGTCCTATCGGCGCGCTGCTGTTCGGCATGATCGCGGACCGCATCGGGCGTCGCAAGGCGTCGATCTGGTCGGTGTCGGGCTTCGGCGTGGTCACGCTGCTGATCGCGCTGCTGCCGGGCTACGAGAGCATCGGCATCGTGTCGTACTGGGCGCTGGTGCTGCTGCGCTTCGTCGACGGGATTTTTCTGGGGGGCGGCTACACGGGCGCGATGCCGCTGGCCATCGAGTATTCGAAGAAAGAGCAGCGCGGCTTTGTCGGCGGTTTCATCATCGCGGGCTTTCCGGCTGCGTATGTGTCGATCAATCTCGTCGCGATGCTGATGTTCGCGCTCTTTCCGCTGAACGGCATGAACTCGCCGTACGCGCAATGGGGCTGGCGCATTCCGTTCGTGCTGGGCGCCGTGCTGGCGGGCATTCTCGCGCTGTACTACGTGCACAAGGTCGCCGAATCGGAGATCTGGAAAAGCGAAGCCGCCGACAAGGCCGACCAGCCGGAGAAACTGCCGCTCACGGACCTGCTGCGCGGCAAGAGCGGCCGCAACCTTCTGCAGGTGCTGGTGATGATGACGGGCTTCTGGCTCACGCAAAACATCATCACGATCTACCTGCCGACGGGCCTGCTCGTGAAGACGCTGCATCTGACGGGCTTCCAGATGACGTCCACGCTGATGATCACGTACTTCGTGCTGTTCTTCAGCTACATCGGCTCGGGGCTGATCGCGCAGGCGATCGGGCGGCGGCGCTTCTTCGTGATCGTCGGCCCGCTGATCGCGACGGTCGGCGCAGGGCTGCTGTACGTGCTCGCGAACAACGACGGATTGTCGCTGCCCACCATCATCGCGCTGGTCTGCGTGCTCGCCGTGCTCGTCACGTCGCCGTGGGGCGTGATCGTCACGTACATCAACGAGCGCTTCGTCACCGATGTGCGCGCAACGGGCTTCGGCGTCGGCTTCAGCCTCTCGGTGATCATCCCGTCGTTCTACGCGTTCTATATGAACTGGCTCGGCGCGTTCATGCCGTTGCGGATGACCTCCGTGGTGCTGCTGTGCATCGGCGGACTAATCGGCGCGGTGGGCGCGATGATGGGACCGGAAACGAAGGACGTCGACTTCTGACGAATCACCTGACTTCAAGGGAATAGCGGAAATGAACAAGGAACGGATCGGATTCATCGGTCTCGGCAACATGGGCGGCCGCATGGCGCGGCGTCTCGTCGATGCGGGCATTGCGGTGCTCGGTTACGACACCGCGCCCGAGCGCGTCAAGGCAGCGGGCGCACAGGCCGCGGCATCGATCGCGGACGTGATGAAGTTCGCCGACGTCGTGATGATGTCGTTGCCGGACAGCAAGGTCGTCGAGGCCGTGGTCGAAGGCGAGGGCGGCGTGCTCGCGCATTGCCGCGCCGGACAGATCGTCGTCGATCTGAGCACGGCCGCCGCCAGTTCGACGATACGGCTCGCGCGGCGCTTCACGCAGAGTGGCGTGCAGTATGTCGATGCGGGCATTTCAGGCGGCGCGGCAGCAGCGGAGAAAGGCACGTTGACGTTGATGGTCGGTGGCGACGCGAGCGCCGTCGAAGCGCTCAAATGGGCATTCGCGCCGATCAGTTCGAAGGTCGCCCACATGGGCGAGAGCGGCGCGGGCCACACCACCAAGCTGCTGAACAACTTCCTGAATGCCGTGAGCCTCGCGGCGAGCGCGGAGGTGATGGTGGCGGGCAAGAAGGCGGGGCTCGATCTGCATCTGCTGCTCGACGTGCTCAACAGCAGCAGCGGCGTGAACTTCGCGACGCTGAACCGCTTTCCGAAGATCGTCGACGGCGATTATCTGGAAGGCGGGCTGACGGGCAAGCTGATGACCAAGGATGTCGTGCTGTATGTCGATCGCGCGCGCGAGCTGGGCGTGGTGTCGCTGAACGCAGCGGGGCCGCTCGCGAGCTTCGGTCTTGGCACGGCGCTGGGTTATGGCGACGTGATCAGCAACCGCGTGGTCGATGCGATCGGCGATGTGTCGGGCGGCGTGCGACTGTACGACGGGAAGATTCGCAAAGAGGAGAAGCAGGCATGAAGGTATTTCACGGCAGGGCGGAAGGGAAGTTGTCGGAACTGCGCGGCGAGACGTTTTCGGGCACGGTGTGGGCCGACCCCGTGATGCCGCCGACGGATGGCGTCACCATCAACACGGTGTTCTTCGCGCCGCGCGGCCGCACCTACTGGCATACGCACGAGCAGGGCCAGGTGCTGCAGGTGACGGCGGGCAAGGGCTGGATTTGCAAGGAGGGCGAGGCGCCGCAGGAAATCCGCCAGGGCGACATCGTGTTCATCGGGCCGAACGAGCGTCACTGGCACGGCGCGAGCGACGGCAGCTACATGGTGCACATCGCGACCTCGATCGGCAAGGCGACGTGGCAGGAAGAAGTGGCCGAAGCGGATTATCCGCAGGGGCTCGTCGCGGCGGGCTGACACGGCGCGCGGCGCGGGGAAAGCATTGTCGTTATCGGAAGGAGCAAGCGAATGAAGCAGGGAGAGCAGCCGGCGCGCGCGCCTCGCGAGCCGCAGCAGATCAGGGATGACTTCGTGCGCGTGCACGGCGTCTGGAATGCCGCGTGGGACAGCATGCTGCGCCTCGATGCGGGCTTTGTCGATGCGTACGTGCAGTTCTCCGCCGTGCCCCAGCGCAGAAACCATCTCGATGACAAGACGCGCGCGTTCATCGCGCTCGCCGCCGACGCATGCGCGACGCAGCTGTACGGGCCGGGCGTCGCGCATCATATCGAACGCGCGCTCGGGTTCGGCGCGACGCGTGAAGAGCTGATGGAAGTGCTGGAGCTGATCAGTACGATCGGCATTCACACCAGCAATGTCGGCGTGCCCGTATTGCTCGAAGTGCTCGAGGAAGAAGGCTTGCGCGCGGGACCCGCGCCGCTCGACGAACGCCGCCGCGCACTCAAGGATGCATTCGAGAAGAATCGCGGCTACTGGCATCCAACGTGGGAAGGGCTGCTCGAACTCGATCCCGATCTGTTCGAAGCGTATGTCGAGTTTTCTTCGGTGCCGTGGCGCACGGGCGTGCTGAGTCCGAAGATCAAGGAGTTCATGTATTGCGCGTTCGACGCGTCGTCGACCCATCTGTATGTGCCCGGCCTCAAGCTGCACATACGCAACGCGCTGCGCTACGGCGCGACGGCCGACGAACTGATGGAACTGCTGGAGATCGTCAGCACGACGGGCATTCACGGCGCCGAACTCGGCGCGCCGCTGCTCGAAGCGGCACTGGCGAAGCAGCGCGTGGCCGTCGATGCTTGACCTCGGAAAGCTTCGCCTGAACGCATCGAGCGGGACCGACACGCGTGCTGCGCGCCCGCCTCGAAACCCCGATTCACGCGGGCGCGATTCCCATTCGACGTTCCGCGCATTGCAGGCGCTGCCGCTCGCGCGGCTCGCCGCGAACGGCACCGACCACGCGCATGTGCGGGCCGTTGCGATACTCGGCTACAACTGAAGCGCTGCGGCGAGGCAACAATGAACGCGTTTTATGCGTAACGGAGGACGGAAAACGGCTGGCGGTGAAGTATCATAGCGACTGTAACTTTGTCGGACGGGAAGACAATAATGTCGACTGATATCGGGTTGGTCCGACCTGAGACGCTACGTCATCAGGTCGAAAACGTGCTGCGGCAGGCCATCATGAGCGGGCGCTTCGCGCCGGGCGCGCGTCTGATCGAGCGCGAACTGTGCGAGTCGCTCGGCGTGAGCCGTACCTCGGTACGCGAAGCGCTGCGCAAGCTCGAAGCGGAGAAGCTCGTGCGCAGCGTGCCGCACAAAGGCCCTATCGTCGCCGTCATCTCGCAGCAGGAAGCGAGCGAACTGTATGCGTTGCGCGGGTTGCTGGAAGGCTTCGCGGCGCACGAGTTCGCCAGACTCGCCAGCGACGCCGCCATTGCGCAATTCGGCGAGGCCGCGAAGGAACTGCGCACCCAGGCGATGGCGCAAGACCAGGCGGGCGTGCTCAAGGCCAAGACCGCGCTCTATGAGGTGCTGCTCGACAACTGCGGCAATGCGCTGGTTAAGGAGGTTCTGAACAGCCTGTATTCGCGGGTGAATCTGCTGCGCGCCACGTCGCTGATGCATCCCGACCGGCTGCCGAGCAGCCTGCGCGAAATCGACAAACTCTACAAGGCGCTCAAGGCACGCGACGCCGACGAAGCCCAGGCGCTCGCGCGCCTGCACGTGGCGAACGCGGAGAAAGCCGCGATGCGCATGCTCGGCGAGAGCGACGACGCGCAAGCCTGAGCGATCCCGGTGCGAAGCCGGTGCGAAGCCGGCCGCCGGCTTTGCGCGGCTTCGCATCGCTTCGATGCAACGCACAATGCGTGCGTCCACAAGCACGTTATAAACCCCGCACTACGCCGGTCTGGTCGTCAACGCAGCGCGAGCGGCCGTCAATCCTCATACGTGAACCGACCTTCATTTGCGCGGCAACCGGGCGCCAATGCGCTGCCGCGCGCCTGGTAAATCGGCATCGCTTCGTCTACGCTTAATTGAGCCGGCCTTGAGGGCGAGAGTGATGCCGTACTCGCCGAATCTGCGCAGCCGACCCGTCCCGACCAAGCAATCAAACGGTTCCAATTTCAAAGCTTTTGTTGTTTGAGAGGGGTTGCGCGAGCGTGCCCGTCCACCCGTGGTCTACGTGCGGACAGCCGCCGCGCTCCAGCGCTCGCAAGCTCAAACGATAAAAAGCCGAGGAGACGCTCATGATTCCATCCCCGCGGTACCTCGCCGTTTTCGTTCCCTTGCTGTTCGCCGCGCTCGCATCGCCCACCGCGCGAGCCGCCGACGAAGTGCAGAACACGTCCACCACCACGTCGTCGCCGATGCCGTCGACGTTTGCGCCCGTCAGTCAGTCGCAGCTCGACAGCGCCGCCGGCAACACGTCCGACTGGCTGCATCCGAACGGATCGTATGCGCAGACGCGCTTCTATCCGGCCACCCAGATCAACCGGACCAACGTGGCGAAGCTCAGGCCGGTGTTCATCTTCCAGACGGCTGTCAACGAATCGATGGAAACGGCGCCGATCGTGTCGAATGGCGTGATGTTCATCACCACGTCGTTCAATCACGTCTATGCCGTCGATGCCGTGACGGGCAAGGAGTTCTGGCACTACAAGCACAAGATGGGGCCGGTCACGACGTTCTGTTGCGGGCCCAACAATCGCGGCGTGGCGATCTCCGGCGACCGGCTGTTCATGGGCACGCTCGACGCGAAACTGGTCGCTCTCAACGCGAAGACGGGCAACGTGCTGTGGGAAACCAAGATCGCCGATCCTGACGAAGGCTATTCGGAAACGATGGCGCCGACGGTGGTGGACGGCAAGGTGCTGATCGGCACGAACGGCGGCGAATACGGCATACGCGGCTTCGTGAAGGCGTTCGACGCGAATTCCGGGCAACTGCTGTGGACCTTCTACACGATCCCCGACACCGGCCAGGAAGGCGTATGGGCGACCAAGGACGCAACGGGCCGCGACGAGAAGCGCGATATCGCCGCCGAGAAAAAGCAGCTCGCGGATAAAGGCGGCGACTTCTACAAGACGCTCGGCGGCGGCGTGTGGATGACACCTGCCGTCGACCGCAAGACGCATACGGTGTTTTTCGTGGTCGGCAACCCGTCGCCGGACCTGTATGGCGCGATCCGGCCGGGCGATAACCTCTATACGGATTCTCTCGTCGCCATCGATCTCGACACGGGCAAGTACAAATGGCATTACCAGTACGTGCCGCACGACGTGTGGGACCTCGACGCCGTCAGCCCGCCGATCCTGATCGACGTGCGCGACACGAACGGCACGATGATTCCCGGCGTGATCCACGGCGGCAAGACGGGCCATATTTACGTGCACGATCGCGCAACAGGCCGCCTGATCCGCTTCTCGCAGGCGATGATTCCGCAGGAGAACATGTGGACGCTGCCCACCGCCGAGGGCGCGCGGATGCTGCCGGGTGCGAACGGCGGTGTCGAATGGTCGCCCATGGCGTTCGATCCGAAGACGCGCCTCGCCTACGCGGCCAACCTGCATCAACCGATGACCTATCAGGTCACGGACGCGCCCTATCCCGGCGGCAGCAAGCTGTGGCTGGGCGGCGCGTTCAAGGTGATTCCGTCCGAAGAGCAATGGGGCAAGCTGTCAGCCGTCAACGTCGACACGGGCAAGGTGGCGTGGGACTTCAAGACGGCACAGCCGTTGATCGGCGGCGTGCTCGTGACGGGGGGCGGGCTCGTGTTCAACGGCGAAGGCAATGGCCTGTTCCGCGCGTTCGACGCATCGACGGGCAAGAAGCTCTGGGAATTTCAGTGCGGCGCGGGCGTCAATGCGCCGGCCGTCTCGTATAGCGTGCGCGGCAAGCAGTACGTCGCCGTCGCGGCGGGCGGCAACACGCAACTGGACTTCAAACGCGGCAACACGGTGCTGGTCTTCGCGTTGCCGTGATGACGAGAGCCCGGACGTCATCTCCAACCGCGCAGCGCGCCGCGCGTATCGTGGCGCGCGTCTGCGCGGTGTTTCTTTGTGTGGGCGGTGCTATGTGGCCGCTAGCCGACGCACGCGCCGACGCGCAAGCGGGCCAGACGAAGGCGCAGACCTGCGTCGCCTGTCACGGCCCGATGGGCAATTCGACCGATCCGCAGTATCCCGTGCTCGCCGGACAGACCCAACGTTACGTGTACCTTCAGTTGAAGGACTTCAAGGAAGGCCGTCGCAAGGACCCGCGCATGTCGCCGATGGCGGCCAACCTCTCGAAAGACGACATGCAGGATCTCGCCGACTATTTCGCCGCGCAGAAACCCGTTCCCGTCGATTTCAAGGCGGACGGCGTGGCGGTCGAAGCGGGGCGCAAGAAGTCCGCTGCGGAGCTTTGCACGATGTGCCACCTCGGCAACTTCGCGGGGCAGAACGAGATACCGCGTGTGGCCGGGCAGCACTATCAGTACATCGTCAAGCAGTTGCAGGACTTCCGTTCCCGCACGCGCACCAACGATGCCGGCAACATGGGCAGCGTCGCGCGCAATCTGACTGACGACGATATCCGCAACCTCGCCAGTTACGTCGCGAACCTGCAGTAGCCTCGGGAGACGAACATGTATCACGCCGTGCGATATGGGGCGACTGCGTTGTTGATGGCGGGCGCACTGTGGGCCGCATCGGGCGCCGCGCTTCCCGCAGCCGCCGAAGAAGCGGGCGAGGTGAATCGCACGCTGCTTGCCGCCGCGAAAGACGGCGACCGCGCGAGCGCGATCGCCGCGCTCGATCGCGGCGCGGCCGTCGATACGGCAACCCGCATCGGCGATACAGCGTTGCTCACTGCGTGCAAGAAGGGCGACGCCGAACTGGCGCGCGTGATGGTCGATCATGGCGCGAACGTGAAGCATGCCAACGCGTCCGGCGTCACGCCGCTGATGGCGGCCGCGTATGGCGGCTACGACGGCATCGTCGCGTTGCTGCTCGCGCGTGGCGCCGATCCGCTGGCGACGGATCGCGTCGGCAAGACCGCGATGGAATACGCGGCGGGGCAGGGGCAAACGCAAGTGGTGAAGCAGTTGCTCGATACGGGCATCGACGTGAACCGCCGCTACAAGAACGATCTCACCGCGTTGATGTGGGCCGCGGGATACGATCGCGCCGATACCGTCAAGCTGCTGCTCGCACGCGGCGCTGATGAGTCGCTGAAGGACAATCGCGGCATGACGGCGAAGGACATTGCCGCGCAGACACAATCGAATCAGGTGGCGAATCTGTTGTCCGCGCATTAGTTGCGGCGAAAGCGGTTATTAATCCGGTTCGGCACGGATCAATACCTGGTTGAAAAGAAAAGCGTAATTCTTCAATTCGGTTTGTCGGTCGCGCGATAAAACATTACGACAATGATTTCGATGTGATTTTTCGAAGCCGAAACAATAGATGCGAACGCAAGTTTCGCTCCTATTCGCCACGCATCGCGCGTAAAAACGTGCCTTGACAAAGCCCCGCCCGACCTCCTATTTTTCCTCTGCCAACCTTCATTACCAAATCTTTCCCGAGCGGAAAGAAATAAAGGACCGAGTACAACTTACCGGTGTGGATTAACGTTTGTAATTAGTGATCCAAATTATTAGAAAATTGGTGCGGGCTGTATCGAGGCTGTTAGAAACAAGAAAGTTTAATGTCAGCCGCTGTGAGTGCCGACGAATTCTGCACTGCTGTCTGTTGCCTATGCGCCTCATCGGCGAAGGCGGCCTTCGTGTAGCGGTAACTTACCTGTCATAGGGACAGAAATGAAACCAGACCGTAGCATTAGCTGGAGCCGCCCGCGTCTGGGGCAGCTAGCCGCTTCAGGCGCGATGATTCTCGGGTTGCTGGTTCTGGCGGCATGCGGGGGAGGCGACGGCAGTCCCGCTTCGTCGGCAACGAGCGCGTTGAGCCAGGCGGCGAATCCGCAAGCGCTCGCGCAACAGCAGGCACAGCCGCAGGCGGCCAACAAGCCATACACCGATCCGATTCCCTATTCGCCGCATGCGAACGACGGCCTTGCTGCATCGCAGGTCACGGAGAAAGCGGCTGTGATGCACTACCAGTGGAAGTCTGGCAAGACGACGGTCAACTATACGACGACGACAGGCCACCTGACGGCAGCGGACGCAAACGGCAATCCGGAAGCCACGATGTCGTACGTGGCTTACACGGCGCCAGCCACGAACGGCAAGCCGCGCCCGCTGACGTTTCTCTATAACGGCGGCCCGGGGTCGTCGTCGATCTGGCTGCGGCTCGGTTCGTTCGCGCCCACGCGCGTCGCGACGCCCGATCCGCTGCTCACCAACTGGCCGAACTATCCCCTCGTCGACAATGCTGAAAGCCTGATCGACACGACCGATATGGTATTCATCGATCCGCCCGGCACGGGTCTTTCGGAAGCGGTCCTGCCGCATACGAACAAGCAGTTCTGGGGCGTCGATTCCGACGTCAACATCATGCGCGATTTCATCATCCGCTATCTGGCGGCCAACCATCGCGCCGGGTCGCCGATCTATCTCTACGGCGAGTCGTACGGCACGCCGCGCACCGACATGCTCGCACTGGCGCTCGAAACGGCAGGCGTGCCGCTGACGGGCATCGTGCTGCAGTCGTCGATTCTCAACTACTTCGCCGACGCAATCGAAGCCGTGGCAATTCTGTTGACCACGGAGGGGCTGCAACTCGACACCGACACGCTCGCCGGCTATTACCCCGGTTATGCTGAGGTCGCGGCGTATTATCGGCAGGTGTCGCCGCCGTTGATCGATCAGGGCCTGTTCGCGCTGCAATCGGAAATCTTCGCGACGGGTCAGTACAACCACTTCAAGCAGTATGCGCAGACGTGGGTGCTGAGCCAGCTCGGCATACCCGATGCGCTCGGCAACCCCGTGGTCCCGCCGACGCGCACGCTGCAATCGTGGGAGTGGCCGTCGAGTCTCACGCTGCAGGCGCTGCAGGGCTACTTCAGCACCGACTCGTTTGGCTTCGCGCTGGTGCCGGGCTATACGATCGGCCGTTACGACGGACGCGTGTCGCTGCCCAATTCGGACCCGCGCCTGCAAACGGATGGCGACCCGTCGGACATTCTGATCTCGCAGCCGTTCACGACGGCGCTCGCGACGCAGATGCCGGACTATCTCGGCTACACGGCGCCGAACGCGACCTACATGCCGCTGAACGACGACGTCATCGAGGCATGGGACTTTTCGCATGACGGCCAGCCGCTGCCCGATACGCTGCCCGATCTGCTCGGCGCGATCACGCTCAATCCGAAGCTGAAGGTGCTCGCGGAGAACGGCTTCCACGATCTCGCCACGCCGTTCTTCACGACCGAGAAGGAGCTGGCGCGTCTGCAAACGGTGCGTGGCCTGAATCCGAACCTCCAGGTGAATTTCTTCCAGGGCGGGCACATGATCTATCTGGACGATGTGGCGCGTCCGAAGATGAAGAGCGATCTGGTGAACTACTACGGCGGGCAGCCGATTCCGCTCGCGCTATCGCTGTGGACCTTGCCCGCGCCGTGGCACGACGAAAGCCCGGCGGGCACGCCGACTTCCACCGCACAGGCTGCGACGGCGCAGTAGGCTCAATGGAACAGGTCCCCGCCCGACACGGATGCGGGGATTCCCGGCTCATCTATTCAGGGCGAGTGATCATGTCATCAATCGATAGGTTGTCGCGCGTTGTTCCCATCATCGTCGTGCTCGGCGCCGTGATGGGCAGCGCGCACGCGGCGACGCAGGCCGTTGCGCCAGTGACGCTGCCAAAGGGCGCTCATGGCGTCGACGGTCCGTTTTTCCCGAGCACCCGCGCAGCGGCCATTACGCCATCCACGGGGACGCAATTGCAGCAGCAGGCGCAACAGCGCATCGACGCGCGCATGGGCGCGAATTCGGTGCTGAGCAATGGCGCGTCGATCACGAAAGCGCAGGCGCAAAGCAGCGGTCTTGGTTTTATCGCGAAGCACTTCGATCAGATCGACACCGCGCATTCGGGGCGGGTGTCGTTGAATGACGTCAGGCAGTATTTGCAGCAGCAACAGGGACAATAAGAAAAGCCCGCGCATCGGTCGACGTCGATGCGCGGGCTGTTCTTGCAATGCCAGACGCAGCGTTGCGGATCAGCTCCCCATCAACGCGCGCACATGCGCGCGCGTGCCGCCCGACAACCCTTCCATGCTGTATCCGCCTTCGAGTATCGACACCACGCGCCCCTCGCAGGTCTCGTCGGCGATGCGCACCAGTTCGCGCGTGATCCAGTGGAAGTCGTCATCGTCGAGACGCAGCGCGGCGAGCGGATCGAGCCGATGCGCGTCGAAGCCCGCTGAAATAATGATCAGATCGGGGCGAAACTCGCGCACGGCGGGCAGCATGTCCGCCTCGATGCGCGACCGGAACAGATCCGAATCGCAACCCGGCGGCAGCGGCACGTTGAGGATATTGTGGCTCACGCCTGTGTCAGCCGACTTGCCCGTGCCGGGATACAGCGGCGATTGATGACTCGATGCATAGAAGAGTTCGGGCCGGTCGTAAAACGCAGCCTGGGTGCCGTTGCCGTGATGAACGTCGAAATCGACGACGGCCACGCGCTCCAGTTTGTGCACGTCGTGCGCATACGCCGCCGCGATGGCCGCCTGATTGAAGATGCAAAAGCCCATCGCCTTGCCGGGCTCCGCGTGGTGCCCGCATGGACGCGTCGCGCAGAATACGTTGCGCGCGTCGTCGTTGAGCACGGCATCGACGCCCGCGCATGCCGCGCCGACGCAGCGCATGACGGCCTCCCACGAACCCGGCGACATGACGGTATCGCCGCCGTCGAGCGGCATATAGCCGTGCTGCGGCGCGATCTCCGCCACTTCGTCGATGAAGTCCTGGTTGTGAATGAGTTGCACCTGTTCGAGCGTGCCCATCGGCGCGTCGCGCCATTCGAGCGCCGCGAATTCCGGCGCGCGCAAGGTTTGCAACACGGTCTTCAGCCGTTCCGGCGATTCGGGATGATGCGGGCCGGGCTGATGGTTCAGGCAGGCGGCGTGCGTGTAGACGAGAGTGGGCGGCATGGGGTGCTGATGCGCGGAAGGCCGGGCATCGTCTCCTTGGTCTGGATGTTTTCGAATGAGGAGAACGCGCTGTGCAGCGCTAGCGGCTCCAGAGTATTCGGCAAGTGTAAGGTCGCGGCTTTCGCGCCGAACAATAAAACAAACTTTGGCACGCCATAGACGTTCGTTTATGGAAGCGCCGCACCGCGATCGCGCCGCACATCGTTCGGCGTCTTGCCTGTCCAGCGCTTGAACGCATGACGAAAACTCACGGCGTCGCTGAAACCCAGCGTCAAGGCAATGTCTTCGATGCTCAGCGCCGTCGTGCCGAGATAGTCGACAGCGAGCGCCTTGCGCACACCCGTCAATAGCTCGCTATACGACGCGCCTTCCGCTTCGAGCTTGCGGCGAAGCGTGCGCGAGGTCATGCACAGGCTCTGCGCGATCTCTTCGATGTCCGGGAATCTGCCGGGCGTACGCGTGAGTTCCTGGTAGACACGCCGTGTCACGCCCGCTTGCCAGCGGAACTGTTCGACCAGACGCGCGCATTGCGTCGAGACTTGTGCGGCCGTGATCGGATTGGCGAGTTGCGGCGCACGCGAGAGCCACGCGGCGGGGTAGCTCAGCAGATTCTGCGGCTGCTCGAAGGCGAGCGGACACTCCAGCACGTCCGACAGCAACGCCGCATGCGGCGGTTGCGCCTGCGTGAACATCGCGCGCGCGGGCACGCACCATGCGCCCATCACGTCCTTGATGACCGTCACGTGCACGGCGAACTGCAGGTCGATCAGAAAGCGATACAACGGCTCGCCGATGTCGGGCATGCGCACTTCGTCGCGATTCGGAAAGACCCACGATGCCGCGTCGTCATGCTCGAACCAGCGGATGTCGAGCATGCCGTTGGCGAGTTGATGGTATTTGACGGCGGTATCGAAGGTCTGCGCGAGCGCTTCCGAGCACAGCAACGCGTAGCCATACATGCCGTAGCTCGAGGCATGCAAACGGCAGCCGACACGCACGCCGAGATCGGGCCGCTCGCATAGACGAACGGCATTGCGCGCCGCAATCAGGAATTGCAGCGAGGAAGTCAGCGTGAACGGGTTGGCGACGGCCGCGGCGTCGAGTTCCGTGCCCGCCAGCACGGCATTCGCGTCGATGCCGGCTTCCGAGGTCACGTCGAGCAGCGCGACGAGCTTGGACGGCGCAAAGCGCTTTTCACGCCATCCGATCACGGACGGCGCGTGCCGATGAGTTGCCGCCGCGTGCGCGGGCGCGCGTTGCTGCATACGTGAATGAGTCCTGTGTCCGAAAAGATACCGCTTGCGTGCCCGGAATTCTGCGCCCGAACGCATTCGCTCGCCATAGGGTTCACCCTTATTTACCCTGCCAATACCTCGCGCAAACACACGTGAATGGCGGCTGGCGCAGCGATCGAGGGCGAAGCAGCTTGTCCGTTGCGATCACCATTTCGGCCTCGCCGATCATTTGCATCCGCGCGGGCGCGCGCGATAGTTCCACCTGCATAAAAGATCGATCAGGAGACAGCGTGGACGACAGCCACATCAGCCCCCGTCATTGCATGAAGCCGCCCGTGGAAAGCCACGCCAGTCAACGGCACTGGATTGCCTCGTATGGCTCGATCCCTGCGGAGATCGACGCCGGCCGCTATCCGTCGATCAACGCGCTGCTGCAAGGCGCGATGCGCGAGTTCGCGGCCAGGCCCGCGTTCCGCGCGTTCGGCCACACATTGACCTATGCGGACATCGACCGCCTGTCGTCGGCATTCGCTGCGTATCTGCAGAAGGTGGCGGGCGTCGGCAAGGGCGACCGCGTGGCCGTGATGCTGCCGAACGTGCTGGCGTTTCCCATCGCGTTCATCGCCATCGCGAGGATCGGCGCGGTGCAGGTCAACGTCAATCCGCTCTACACGGCGCGTGAACTGGAGCATCAGCTAAACGACGCGGGCGTCGAAACGATCGTCGTGTTCGACGGCTCGACGCGCACGCTGGCCGAAGTCATCGACGGCACGAAGATTCGCACGGTGATCACGGCAGGCGCAGGCGACGGCAGCGGCGCCACGCTTGCCGGACCCGCCGCCGATGTGAAGCCGGACGGCGCGCTGCACAACGCGCTCACGCTGCCGCAAGCGCTCGCGCAGGGCGAGCGGCTCGCCGCCGATCCCGTCGACGTCACGGGCAGCGATCTGCTCTTTCTGCAATACACGGGCGGCACGACGGGGCTTTCGAAGGGCGCCGCGCTGTCGCATCGCAATCTGGTCGCGAACATCGAGCAGTTCAAAGCCTTCATGCCCGATTCGCTGCGGCCCGGCGTCGAGGTCGTCGTCACGGCGATTCCGCTTTATCACATCTTCGCGCTGACGGTGAATTTCCTCACGTACTTCTCCATCGGCGCGGAGAACTGGCTCGTGGCGAATCCGCGCGACGTCGAGCCGTTCATCGACGTGCTGAAGGCCGCGCGTCCGACCGTCTTCGTCGGCGTCAACACGCTGTACGCGGGGCTGGCCGCGCATCCGCGCCTCGCGGAAGTGGACTGGTCGCGGCTCAGGCTGTCCGCGGGCGGCGGGGCGGCCATGATCGATGTCGTGTCGGCGCGCTGGAAGGCCGTGACGGGCAGCTTTATCCGCGAGGGCTACGGATTGTCGGAGACGTCGCCCGTGGTGTCGTTCAACCCGCAGTTCATCGACGGGTTCACGGGCAACACGGGTCTGCCCGTCCCTTCCACCGACGTCAAGCTGCTCGACGACGACGGCCGCGAAGCGGGCGTCGGCGAGGCGGGTGAAATCTGCGTCAAGGGCCCGCAAGTGATGCGCGGCTACTGGCAGCAGCCCGAGGCCAATGCGCGCGCTTTCACGGCGGATGGCTATTTCCGCACCGGCGACATCGGCGTATTCGACGACAAGGGCTTTCTGAAAATCGTCGATCGCAAGAAGGACATGGTGATCGTCTCCGGCTTCAACGTTTACCCGAACGAAGTCGAAGCGGTGGCGACCGCGTTCCCCGGCGTCGCCGAATGCGCGTGTGTCGGCGTGCCCGATGAAAAGACGGGCGAGGCGCTCAGGCTGTTCGTCGTCACCGCGCCGGGTGCCGACGTGACGCAGCAGGCGCTGATCGCGCATTGCCGCGCGAGCATGGCGGCGTACAAGGTGCCCAAGGTCGTTCACTTCGTCGATGCGTTGCCGAAGTCGACGGTCGGCAAGATACTTCGTCGCGAGTTGCGACGCGTCGAATGACGGGCGGATTGCTGTCACCCCATCTGCGGGCATAAGCTGGTTCATGTGACATGCGGCGGCGGCGGGGCGGCAGGCGCCTCGCGGCCGCGCATCCGACGTGAAGCGCTTGTTTACTCGACAGGGCGGGCGATGAGCCGAGCGACCAGTCATCGGGATCATGCCGGCACCCGCCGCCTCCATTCCTTGCTGCGCCGCGTGCCGGGCATCGCGACGCTGCGCGCGTATCGGCGCGCATGGTTCTCGCACGATCTGATCGCGGGCATGGTGCTCACCACGGTGCTCGTGCCCGCCGGGCTGGGCTACGCCGAAGCGGCGCACCTGCCCGCCATCACGGGGCTCTACGCCACCATCGCGGCCGTCGTCGCGTATGCGGCGTTCGGGCCGAGCCGCATTCTCGTGCTCGGTCCCGACTCGGCGCTGGCCGCGTTGATCGCGTCGATCGTGCTGCCGATTGCAGGCGCGCGCCCGGAGCACGTGGCGGCGCTGGCGGGCATGCTGGCGATCCTGTCGGGCGTGTTCTGCATCGCGGTCGGCGTATGCCGTCTGGGGTTTCTCACCGACCTGTTGTCGAAGCCGATCCGCCAGGGCTTTCTGAACGGCGTCGCGCTGACGGTCATCATCAGCCAGGCGCCGAAGCTGCTCGGCTTCGACGTGAAGGGCAGCAACCTGGTGCAGGTCGTGGCGGGCCTCGCGCGCGGCGTAGTGGACGGCAAGCTGAACGAGGTGACGTGCGCGATCGGCGCCGCGTGCCTGCTGGTCATTTTCGCCTGCAAGCGCTGGATGCCCGTGGTGCCGGGGATACTCGTCGCCATGGTCGGCGCGACGCTGGCCGTCGCGCTGCTCGGGCTGGACGCGCGAGCGGGCGTCGCCGTGGTCGGCGACGTGCCGCAGGGCTTGCCCGTGCCGTGGTTCCCTTCCGTTTTATTCGATCAGATCGTCGCGCTGGTGCCCGGCGCGATTGCCGTCGGGCTGATTTCTCTCGCGGATATCAGCGTGCTGTCGCGCGTGTTCGCGGAACGCAGCGGCGAGCGCGTCGACCGCAATCAGGAACTGGTCGCGCTCGGCGCGGCCAACATCGCCGCGGGGCTGTTCCACGGCTTCCCCGTCACGAGCAGTTCGTCGCGCACGCCCGTCGCCGAATCAGCGGGCGCGAAAACGCAGCTCACGGGGATCGTCGCCGCGCTGTGCGTCGCCGCCTTGCTGATCTTCGCGCCGACGCTGCTGCGCTCGCTGCCCGCCGCCGCGCTTGGCGCCGTGGTGGTGGCGGCGGGCCTCGGGCTGTTCGAAGTGCGAGACGTGATCCGCCTGTTGCGCCTGCGTCGCAGCGAGTTCACGCAGTCGATGGCGTGCTTTGCGGGTGTCGCGCTGATCGGTCCGATCCAGGGCATTTTCATCGCCGTCGGGCTGGCGCTGATGGCATTCGTCTGGCGCGCGTGGCGGCCCTATGACGCCGTGCTTGGCCGCGTCGACGGACGCAAGGGCTACCACGACATTTCGCGGCATCCCGCTGCGCGGACCATTCCGGGGCTGGTGCTGTACCGCTGGGATGCGCCGCTTTTCTTCGCGAATGCCGAGATTTTTCGCGACCATGTACAGCGCGCGATCGAAACGGCGGCCGCGCCCGCCAGGTGGGTCGTCGTCGCCGCCGAGCCGATCACGGATGTCGACGTCACGGCCAGCGAAATACTGCGCGCGTTCCATGCAAGTCTGCACGAGCGGCACATCGAACTGTGTTTTGCCGAGATGAAGGGACCGGTGAAGGACATGCTGCGGCGCTACGGTCTGTTCGACACGATGGGCGAACAGCATTTCTTTCCGACGACGGGCGTGGCCGTGGATGCGTACCTGGAACAGCACAACGTGGAATGGCACGACTGGGAAGACGACGCCGACGCGCAGCAAAAACGCAAGCCGTGACGGGCGACAGCAGCGCTCACTGCACCGCCGCCACAGCGGCAACGGGCACGCGAATCGAAATGTGAAAGCCCTCGCCCGGCGCACTGACGAACGACACCGTGCCCTGTAGCTGCCTGACGCGCTCGCGAATGCCAAGCAGCCCGAACGACGCGCTGATGGGCGGCAGCGCGAGCGTTGCGCCCACGCCGTTGTCCTCGATGTCGAGCGAGACGAGATTGCCGGTGCGCGCCAGCTCGATGCGCACGCGGCTCGCGTTCGCGTGACGCGCGACGTTGGTCAGCGCTTCCTGCACGATGCGAAACAGGTTGGTCGAAGCGAACTCATTGAACCGGGCGGGGAAATGCGGATCGCCAGCTTCGATATGAACCGTCGCGACGACGCCGTAGCGCTTCGTGAAGTCTTCAGCGAGCCATTCGAGCGCGGCCGCGAGGCCGAGATCGTCGAGCAGCGGCGGGCGGAGATCGGAGGCGATGCGGCGCAGCGACGTCGCCATCGCGTCGATCTCCTGTTGCAGCGCGCGCGTTTTTGGCACCAGCGGCGCGGTCTCGGTCTTCGCGGCCAGCGTCGCTTCCATCAGCGCGACACTCATTTTCAGCGCGGTCAACTGCTGCCCGAGGTCATCGTGCAGTTCGCGCGCGATGCGCTTCTGCTCGTTCTCGCGCGTGATCTGCACCTGCGCCGACACCTCGCTCGCCCGTTCGAGTTCCGCAAGGCGCATGCGGTCGGTCATGTCGCGCGTGACCTTGGCGAAGCCGAGCAGCGTGCCGTTGGCGTCGCGCACGGCTGAAATGGTGACGTTGGCCCAGAACCGCGAGCCGTCGCGCCGCACGCGCCAGCCTTCGTCCTCGACGCGCCCTTCGGCGGCGGCCGTTGCCAGTTCGCGGGCCGGCTTGCCGGCGGCGATGTCCTCTTCCGTGTAGAACGTCGAAAAATGACGGCCGATGATCTCGTCGTGTGAATAGCCTTTGATGCGCTGTGCGCCGCGATTCCAGCTGGCGACATTGCCAGCAGGATCGAGCATGAAGATGGCGTAGTCCTGAACCGCTTCGATCAACAGGAAAAACCGGTCGTCGAGCCGCACATCCGATGCGGACGCCGCGTCATCGTTGCGGGACGGATCGTTGCCCGGCGCGGTCATCGTGATTCCCGGCGGTTGGTGAAAGACGGTTGATTTATATCAGTTCGCGAACGCTTGTGCCAGTTGGCCGGGCGCGTCCGGCGGCAGACGCTTTGCCGCGTTGATATGGGTCAATCGCGCTTTCACGCGTCGCCGATACGCTGACGGCATGGATCTGCGCGAGACTCGCTCTGCGGATCCGATGAAAGTGCGTCAATGGGAGGCGATGGTGGGCATCGGCATGCAGATTGTCTATCTGGGCTGTCATGCGACGGCGGCGCTCGAAGCGGAGGCGGCGATGCAACTGATGCGACTGCAACCGTTCGGCGCATCGCTGTCGGACTGCCATCTGGCCATCGAAGCGCTGCGGCTGCGTTCGGGCAAGCCGCTTTACGATGTGCGCCTCGACCTCGTCACCGCGACACACGAGCGACAGCCGATCGGCCGCCATGCGGCGGAGAGCGCGGAAGAGGCCGTGCGCCGCGCGTTCGACGCCGCGGAGTGCGCGCTCCAGGCAGCGGCCGCTGCATCCACGACACGCCGTTGAGTGCGTGCCGTGTACCGCGCCGGGTCACACTTCGTCGGCAAAAACGCCGTGCTCGGGCTCGGATTCAGTCCCGTCGATCCACTGCACGTGCCATTGCCCGGCGATGGGCGCACGACCTGCATCGCGGTACCAGCGCGCCTGCCCGGATTCGCCTTCGAACGGTCCGTCGAGATCGAGCAGATCGAGGCCCGCCAACTCGCAGCAGACGCGATCGCCTGCCGGGTCGAGAATGCGCGTGCTGTCGTTCGACAGTGCCAGCGCGCCCCATTCCGGCAGATCGATGACGGCATGTCCTTCGCGCGACCATTTACGGGCGTCGCGGTCGAGCCAGAGAATGGCATAGACAGACGGCTCGGTGCATTCGAACGTATCGAGGTGAAGGGTGATTCGCATCGACGGCTCCTTTTCGGCGTGGCGGACGCTTTCAATCTACCGCGTGTGCGTCGCTGGAAGTTGAGGCACGTCAAGGGCCGCCGACATGCGCCTGCGGCAAAGCGCTGCTGCCGCGAAGTCAGATGACGACGTCGGCGAGCGGGCGGCGCGGCGAGTGCGCAGCCTGCGGGCCGCGTCCGACGCGCAACAGCAGTTGCGGCGTCGCGTCGAGATGCAGCAGGCCGCTGATCTGCAAGCGTAGCGTGCTCACTTCGATTGGCTGGTTGAGGTAGGAGGCCGTCAATCCTTCGGCGGTGGCGACCAGCAGCATGCGTTCCAGCGCCTGTCCGGCGGCAACCCATGCCTCGCGGTCGTTGCGCGAGGTGGCGATGCCGACGATCAGCGGCGAGCCGTCGACCAGATGCCGGTGCGTCGCAGGCGTCCCCGCGCCGGCGTCGAACACGCGGACCACGGCGGAGACGAGCGGCACCGCGAAATCGAGCAGCCCGCTCACGGCTGTTCCGTACGCGGGCATCCCGTCGTCGACCCGGCGCGGATGAATCCAGACGGCAAGTTCGCGGCGAAAGCGCGGGTCGGCGAACTGGGTATGGTCGGCCTCTGCCACGAGCTGCGCGATTGCCTGGCGATCGGCGCGCGCGTGCAGGCAGCCCGCGAAAGCGCCTTCCGCCTCGCAGGCGTCGGCCAGCTTCTGTTGCACGTCGGCGGGAACGGGCTGGTCGGCAAAGGGCGCGCGCGTCGTGACGCGCCGCGTGATCGCGTCGAACAGGGACGCCACGGCCGCGTCGCCGCGACCGTCACGCGACACATGCACCAGCGCGACGACATCGGGGTCCGGGTCCGAAGGAAACAGCGTGATCGCGTAGCTGAACCCGAAGTGGCTCAACGCCACGCGCAGGTTGAAGAGCGCCGCGCCGCAACTGATGATCAACCCGCGATCGAACGGATCGACGACGGGCAGCGCCCGCAGTCGGTCCACGCACACCTGCACGGTGCTGCCGTCGATCATGAAGCGCCACGGCTGCGTATTGTGATTGGACGGCGCGAGCACTGCGTATTGCAGTGCAAAGCGCAGTTGCTCGGCGAGCGGCGCGGCGGGATCGAACCGGGTTTCGTCGATTTCCCATGCCGAACGCGGATTGGCGTGGACCATCCCGGCGTGCTCGCGCTAGACCCGCGCGAGCCCCTCGTGGTCGAGGATGCGGATCGTCTTGCCGTTCGCATCCACGAGCCGCTCGCGCTGGAACTTCGAGAACATGCGGCTCACGGTTTCGAGTTTCATCCCGAGATAGCAGCCGATTTCCTCGCGCGTCATGCGCAGATGGAACTCCGCGGCGGAGAAGCCGCGCGCCTTGAAGCGCCGCGACAGATTCAGCAGGAAGGTCGCGACGCGCTGCTCGGCCGTCATCGTGCCGAGCAGCATCATCTGGCTGGATTCGCGGACGATCTCGCTGCTCATCATCTGGTAGATGTGATGCTGCATCGGCTTCAGCTCGCGGCAGACCGCTTCGAGCTGCGCAAACGGAATGATGCAGACCACACTGTCTTCGAGCGCGATCGCATCGCAGTTGTGCTGACAGGTGCCGACGCCGTCGAGCCCCAGCGCCTCGCCGGCAATCTGGAAGCCCGTCACGTGCTCACGGCCCTCGCGATGCATCACGACCGTCTTGAACGAGCCCGCGCGCACCGCGTAAATGCTGTGAAACGCGTCGCCCGCGCGATAGAGCGCGTCACCACGCTTGACGGAACGCGTCGCGCAAATGATGGCGTCGAGCCGGGTCAGTTCATCCGCGCTCAGTTCGGCGGGCATGCAGAGCGCACGCATCGCGCACGCCGAGCAGCGGGGCGCGCGACGCGCCGGCGGCTCAGCGCGCGAAACGGGATGAATCGGCACGACGCGCGCCGCGCGCATGATCGGACGATCGCTGTCGGCCGCGGCGGTTTCAGTGACAGTGGCAGTGGCAGTGGCGGCAAGCATGGTCGGCTCCTGTTCGCTCACGAGGACGCGCGTTGCGTCCGGGCGATGCCTGCGATGGCGCGGCAGGCCGCGTCGAATTCAGACGTCTTGTCGAAGAAAAAATCGGCGCCCGCCGCGTTGCATGCGTCGCGGAAAGCGCGCGCGATGTGGTTCGTCAGCACGATCTTGACGATGGCCGGGTGCATCCGGGACAGCGTCTCGATGAGGGCGAGGCTGTTGCCGTCGGCAAGGCGCAGGTCGAGCACGACGATATCCGCGTCGCAGGCACGGATGCCTTCCAGCGCCGAGTCCCCGTCTTCAGCCTCGCCAGCGATTTCCACGCCCGCAATGGCGCCCAGCAGGCAAGCAAGACGGCGCCTCACTTCGACGGCGGTGTCGACGAGATAGACCTTGGCGGCGAGCGCTGGCACGGCGGTATCCATGTCCAGCAGTATCGACGGCTCTATCTCAAAAATGTATAGGAGACGGTGGAACCGGCTCTAGGAGTTTAGGTAGGTGTTATAGGAATATTCCTACTGACAGCGGCGCAACCTTAGGAGTCGCGGCTAGATGTCGGACCCGTCGTCGATCAGCTTGTGCCGGATCGCATAGCGCACCAGGCCGTTTTCGTTCGGCATCTGCATTTTTTCGAGGATACGGGTCTTGTGCGTGCTGATGGTTTTGACGCTCACGCACAGTTCGTGCGCGATTTCGGTGATGCTCTGGCCGGAGACGATGCGGCGGAACACGTCGTACTCGCGATCGGACAGGCGGTGATGCGGCAACGCTTCGGCGGGTTCGTTCAGATGCTGCGCGAAGCGCTCGGCCATGGCGAGACTGACGTAGACGCCGCCCGACGCCACCTTCGTCACGGCGCCGACCAGTTCGGCGCTGGCGCTTTCCTTCGTCATATAGCCGGATGCGCCCGCCTTGAAGGCGCGCACCGCGTATTGCTGCTCCGCGTGCATGGTCAGCACGAGAATGCGCAGCGCGGGTTGCTCGTCCTTGATCTGCTTGATGAGATCGACGCCGTTGCGGCCCGGCATCGACAGGTCGAGTACCAGCACATGGGCTTGCGTGGCGCGGATCAGCGCGATGGTCGTGCCGCCGTCGCATGCCTCGCCCGCCACCTCGAAGCCGCTCGCGGATTGCAGAATGTGGCGCAACCCGTCGCGCACGAGTGTGTGGTCGTCGGCAAGCAATACCTTGATCATGGATGCGTATGTTCCTGTTGCACGGCTTGCAAGGGAAAGGTCACGGTCAACGCAAAGCCCTGGTTCCTCGTCGTGTCGATCCGAACCGAGCCGCCCAGCATATGAGCCCGCTCGCGCACGCCGATCAGGCCAAACGGCCGGTCGATGCCCGCGTGCTCTCCCGTGCCCGCGTCAGGTTCGGCGCCACGGCCATTATCCGCGATGCGCAGCACATAGTGTTGACTGCTCGCTTGCAGCGTCAGCTCGACGGCACTGGCTTCGGCGTGACGCGCGACGTTGGTCAGCGCTTCCTGGACGATGCGGAACAGGGCCGTCGCAGCGTCCTTTTTGAACGCAGCGTCGCCTGCGTCGATGTATCGTTCGACAGCGATCCCATAGCGGCTGGTGAAATCGTTCGCAAGCCATTCGATGGCAGGCGCGAGGCCCAGATCGTCGAGCATCACGGGGCGCAGATCGGCGGCGATGCGGCGCAATGACGCCACCGTCGCATCGATCGTGCGAGCCATGCCGTGCAGGCGCGACATGGCGTCGATCCGCTCACGGGTGCCCGAACGCGAAGTCAGCTGGTCTTCGAGCACGGAAAGCTCCATTTTCAGCGCGGTGAGCTGCTGGCCGAGGTCGTCGTGCAACTCGCGGGCAATGCGCGTTTTTTCCTCCTCGCGCACGCTCTGCAGGTTGGCCGACAGCCGCCGCAGTTCCTCACGCGACTGCTTAAGCGCGTTTTCCGACTTCACGCGTTCGGTGACGTCGCGCAACATCACCGTATAGAGCTTGCCGGCGTCCTCGCGTATCTGCGAAATCGATGCCTCCAGCGGGAATTCTTCGCCGTTCGCGCGCAAGCCGAACAGAATCGGCTGCCGTCCCATGATTCGCTCGGAGATGCCAGTCGCGCCGAATTGCGCGACGTGCTGCGCGTGGCTGTCGCGATACCGCTGCGGGATGAAGCGCGACAGCGGCGTGCCGAGCGCCTGCGCGGCGGACACGCCGAAGATGCGTTCCGCGGTCGGGTTGAAAATGACGATGTTCTGCGCCTCGTCGATCGTGATGATCGCTTCCATCGACGAGCGGATGATGCCCATCATGCGCGACTCGTCGCGGCCCGCGTTGGAGGCGGAAAGCGCCTGCGTGCGTGCGGCGGCGATCACGCTGACCATGGCGGCCGCAATCGACAACGCGCACAGCGCCGCGACGAGCGCGAGCGCGAGCGTCGCCGCGCCGCTCGACGCGACCACGGCAAGCACGGCGACTGCCGCGAGGCCGCAGGCGAGCGCGGCAAGTTGCGCCCGGGCAGCGCGTCGATGCGCGAGAGACTTGCTGGCGACGTCGAGGTCGACTTTCATCCGTGCCTGCCCCGCGAGAAAGACGGACAGCGCGCAACGCTTCGCGACGAATGCCGCCTTCCTGCGAAGCGCGCCCGTGGCGCCGACATGGCGCGCCGTTTTGTGCGCGGCGCGCCGATGCACCCAGGTTGCGCGCTGCCGTGCCCGTCCGCCGCCTGGCGTCTGGCGTCTGGCGTCCCGGCAGCGACGCCACGTTCATCTACGCGTCAATGCGACATCAGCACGGGCACGGTCATCGATTCCAGCATCGTCCGCGTGACGCCGCCGAACACGCGTTCGCGCGCCCGTGCGTGCCCATATGCGCCCAGCACCAGCAGGTCCGCGTGCAGATCGGATGCGCGGTTGAGCAGCGTCGCGCCCGTGCCGACGCCGATAGGGTGCGGCGTCGTCGAAAACGACGCGCGCACGCCGTGTGCGTCGAGCCATGCGGCGACGTCGATGCCTTCGGGCGCATCCGCCCCTGGTTGACCGTCATGCTGCGCACGGTGCCGCACGATCTCCACGCCGACATGGCGCGCCCGTTGCAGCAGAGGCATTGCGTCGGCGGCGGCGCGCGCTGCCTCGCGGCTGCCGTCCCACGCGAGCAGCACGTTTTCGCCGAGCGTGCGTACGTCGCCCGCATACGGAACGACGAGCGCGGGACGGCCCGCCCCCAGCACCAGATCGCCGGCGAAATTCGGCGCGACGAACGAAGCGGGATCGTTCGGGTCTTGCTGGCCGAGCACAAGCAGATCGGCGTGCCGCGCATGCAGTGTGGCGACGTCGAGCGCGGGTCCGGCGGGCGCGCGCCATTCGGCGCTGCGGCCGGCGCGTTCGGCGGCGGCGAGAAAGGCGTTCTGCGCTTTCTCGCGGCGCTCGTCCGCGTGCGCTTCGAGCTGCCCGAACGACAGCGTCCGGTCCTGCCGGAAGAGGGGCCTGAAAAGATCCTGACAGACCACGTACAGGCCGATCAGATGCGCATCCCAGCGCTGCGCGAGTTCGAGCGACAGCGCGATGCGCGTGTGGCTGCGGCGGCTATCGTCGATATGGACGAGCAAGGTCTTGTAGCTCATGTCAGTTCCTTTTTCTCAGCGAAACGCTCAATGCGACAACAGCACGGGCACGGTCATCGACTGGAGCACGGTGCGCGTCGCGCCGCCCAGCACCAGCTCGTGCAAACGGGAATGCGCGTAGGCGCCCATCACGATCAGATCGCAACCCGATTCCGCCGCCTGCGACAGCAGCACGTCGCCGATCGGCGTGTCGCCGCTGGCGGACGCTTCCCGCACGTTCACCTTGACGCCGTGACGCGCGATGGTCAGCGCGATGTCGGCGCCCGGAATGCGCCACAACGGCGGCTCGTCGCGCGTCGCACCGACGGTGAGCAGCGTGACGTCGGCCGCGTGCGACAGGAACGGCATGGCATCGTGAATCGCGCGCGTCGCTTCGCGGCTGCCGTCCCACGCGACCAGCACGCGCTGGCCGAGCGTTGTGTGCGCGCCCGCCGACGGCACCAGCAGCACCGGGCGGCCCGCCGACATCAGCAGGTGCTCGACGAACTGGTCGGCGATGAACGATTCGGGGTCTTGAGGATCCGTCTGTCCGGCGATCACCAGATCGGCGAGGCGCGCGTAGGGCGGCGCGACGTCGTTCGCATAACCTGCCGCCGCGATCCAGCGCGCGTCCACTTTTGCGCGCGCGGCTTCCGCATGGAACAGGCGCTCGAGCGCGGCGCACCGTTCGTGACGTTCCCGCTCATGCTCCACATAGTACGAAGCCGTGCCGCCCATCACGAACAACGCGTGCGGATCGGGCAGGTAGGTCGTAAAGAGGCCCGTCAGCCTTGCATGGAACTGATGGGCGACACGTAGCGCGACTTCGAGACGCGGATGCGCGTGAATGCCCGTATCGAGTTGCACGAGAATGCTCTTGTAACTCATCGCCGTTACTCCAGAACAGAGAGACGTGAGCGGGCATCGGCCCGCGATGCAATCGAGTCTACGAGGTGCGCTCGCATGCCGGTTGATGCAGATCAAGCGGTGTCGTATCGCAAATCGAGCAGACGTTTGCCCGTTGATTGATCGACGTCAAGCGGGTCGCCCTGCATGCGTCTAGATTGGCGTGTGTGAATTACTTCATTCCTTCAATGGAGGATGTCGTCATGAAAGCACTCGTTTATCACGGTCCCAACGAGAAGTCGCTCGACCAACGCCCGATGCCCGAACTCGCGGCGCCTACGGATGCCATCGTCAGGATGACGCGCACCACCATTTGCGGCACCGACCTGCACATCCTCAAGGGCGACGTGCCGACTTGCGAGCCTGGCCGCATCCTCGGCCATGAAGGCGTCGGCGTCGTGCACAGCGTGGGCAGCGCCGTGAGCGGCCTCGCGGTCGGCGATCACGTGCTGGTGTCGTGCATTTCGTCGTGCGGGCGGTGCGACTATTGCCGGCGCGGCATGTACTCGCATTGCACGACGGGCGGCTGGATTCTCGGCCATCGCATCGACGGCACGCAGGCCGAGTACGTACGCATTCCGCACGCGCAGACGAGTCTCTACCGGATTCCCGCCGGACTCGACGAAGAAGCGCTGGTGATGCTCTCCGACATCCTGCCGACAGGCTTCGAATGCGGCGTGCTCAACGGCAAGGTTCAGCCGGGCAGCACGGTGGCCATCGTCGGCGCGGGGCCCATCGGCCTCGCGTCGCTGTTGACCGCCCAGTTCTATTCGCCCGCGCAGATCATCATGATCGACCCGGACGCGAACCGGCTCGACGTGGCGCAGCGCTTCGGCGCGACGGCCTGCATCGACAACAGCCAGGCGGATGCCGTCGCGCAGGTCATGGCGCTGACGGAATCGACGGGCGTGGATTGCGCGATCGAAGCCGTCGGCGTGCCCGCAACCTTCGAACTCTGCGAAGCCCTGATCGCGCCCGGCGGCACGATTGCGAACGTCGGCGTGCATGGCGTGAAGTGCGATCTCCATCTGGAGAAACTGTGGGACCGCAACATTTCGATCACGACGCGTCTGGTCGATACCGTCAGCACGCCAATGCTGATGAAAACCGTGCGTTCGGGCCGCCTCGATCCGAAGCAGCTGATCACGCACCGCTTCGCGCTCGACGACATGCTCGCTGCGTACGAAACGTTTTCGCATGCGGGTAGCACGCATGCGCTCAAGGTGCTGATCGAAGTCTCGTGAAGCGGGCGCGCTTTTCATTAACCAGCGGTCTTATGTTGGGGCATTTCAAGGAGAGTCGACATGTACAAGAAGATCCTCGTCGCGGTGGACGGCAGCCACACATCGAAGCTGGCCGTGCAGGAGGCCGTGAAGCTGGCGTCGCTGACGAGCGGGACGGTGCATGCCGTCTATGTCGTCGATAAATCGCCGATCTTCAACTACGCCGGTTATTTCGACCCGACCGTGCTGACCGACGCATTGCGCAGCGACGGGCGCAACGCGCTGGAAAGCGTCGAGGCCGTATGCAGGGAGTCGGGCGTTGCGTGCGCGAAGGAACTGGTGGAAACCGGGCCGCTCAACGACGATGTCGCACAGACACTGCAACGCTGCGCCGGGCGCCTGGGCGCGCAACTCGTAGTGCTTGGTACCCACGGGCGGCGGGGCATGAAACGGATCGTGCTTGGCAGCGTCGCGGAACACTTCGTGCGGATTGCGCCGTGTCCCGTGCTGCTGGTGCGCGGCAGCGACGAAGCGGAGCCTGCCGCGGCAGAGGAATGAAGGCAGAGGAATGAAGGCAGAGGAATGAAGCATGCGCCGTTCGCGTCAGCGCGAGCGGCGCGCCCGCACGATCAGAAAAAGGTTGTCGAGCAGTCTTCATCGGAGGCGCGGCGTTCGTGGCCCACTGCGAAGTGCCCGACCGTTTGCGCGAGCAACGCGACCGATCCTGTTGGCAGCTTCAGATTGGCAGCGAGCGCCGTGCGGTTCATCCAGCCGCGCGCGGCAGCCGCTAGCCCCGTCGACGCGCAGAACAGGTAGACGTTCTGCAGAATTGCGCCCGCGCTCGCCGACGCAAACGCTTCGCGTTGCGCAGCCGGAACGTCCTGCATGCGTGTCAGGTCGGCGACATACACTAGATTCACGGGTGCGTGGCCGAGAAACTCCTGATAACCCGTCATCGCGCGCAGGTCGGCGGCGGCGACTAGCGTCAGCGCATGCGCGACGGGATCGTAGCGATACGCGCCGCTCGCGAGCAGCACGTAGATGTCGATCTCGTAGCCGCCCAGCGCCGACGGCGCGGTGCGGCCGTTACCGCGCGCGCGATTGATGCCGTCGGCGGCCCACAGCAGATCGCCGAGCGTGCCGTGATCGAGCGGCGTGTCGGCGAACTCGCGCGACGTTTGCCGCGCGGCGAGCGCGTCGAGCAAGGGCATGCCGCCTGTGCGTTGCGCGGGCGCGAAGCCGATATACGGAACAGGTGTGCCTTCGACGGGCCGTGGCGCAGGCGTATTGAGCAGCGCGGAACCGATGCGGAACAGAGGGTTGGTCATGGTGTGCCGTCCGCGTAGGGAAGGCGACTTCCACGTGCGGACCTCCGTAAGAACGTGAGTCCATCGTCCCACGCTTCGAATCGCGCCGGTTGATGCAGATCAAGCGGTCCCGCTCTGGGAAGCACACACTGGTTCGTGTGCAAAGGAGAAAACCATGTTAGCTATCGATGTCATGACGCCGTCCGTCATCTGTGCGCAACCGGAGATGACCGTGCAGGAAGCCGCGCAACGTCTGGTCGAAAACAGGATCAGCGGCATGCCCGTGGTCGACACAAACGGCGCGCTGGTGGGAATCCTGAGTGAGGGCGACCTGCTGCACAGGGTCGAGATGGGCACGGAGAAGCGGCGTTCGCGCTGGCTCGAACTCTTTTCGTCGACGCGCGATCTGGCCAGCACCTTTGTGAAGGAACACGGGCGGCGGGTCGCCGACGTCATGACCGCGACGGTGATCGCCGTCGACGAAACCACGCCTCTCGCCGACATTGCCGAACTGATGGAGACGCGCCGTATCAAACGCGTGCCCGTGACGCGTGACGGCGCGCTGGTCGGCATCATCACGCGCGGCAACCTGATACGCGCGCTGGCGAGCGCCGCTGCACCAGCGCCCGCGCAGGACACGCCGTCCGCCGACGACCGCGAAATCGCCGATGCGATCGTCGCCGCGCTGAGCGACAAGCGTTGGGCCTTGTCGAAGGGAAACGTCATCGTCAAGGACGGCGTCGCGCATCTGTGGGGCGTGATCGAATCCGAAGCAGAGGAGCGTGCGCTTTGCATCGCCGCGCTCGAAGTGAAGGGCGTCAAGGAAGCGCGCGCGCACCTGAGCTATCCGACGCCCATGCCTTTGATGTGACGATTGCGATGACGTTGCAATGACGTTGCAATGAGCTTGCAAGCCAGGCCGTGAGTCGCGCGGCGAAGGACCTTGACGCATGTCGGGCCCTTCGTCGCGCGGTTTGCATTTCGGGTGCAGAATCCACAGCGGCGGCTCCAGGTCATCATCGGTTTTCGATTGTTCGCCAGATCCTTCAAGTCAATTCGCCTTGAGCCGCTTTATCGCGGCGAATCGTCTGTCTACATTCACTCCATCGCAGGCCGGCGGATTCGAGTAGCCGCCGGTCCCGTCAAACGGTATCGAATCGATTGAGGAAACAGATTATGAGCAAGCTTGCAGGTAAGGTCGCTGTCGTCACGGGCGCTTCGAAAGGAATCGGTGCGGGCATCGCCAAGGCGCTTGCAGCGGAAGGCGCATCCGTCGTCGTCAACTATTCCAGCAGCAAGGCTGCTGCTGATGCAGTCGTCGCCGACATCATCGCGGCGAACGGCAAGGCGATTGCAGTCGGCGGCGACGTGTCGAAGGCGGCGGACGCCCAAGGCATCATCCAGGCCGCTGTCGAAACCTACGGGCGTCTCGACGTTGTCGTGAACAATTCAGGCGTCTACGAATTCGCGCCGATTGAAGAATTCACTGAAGACCAGTTCCACAGGCAGTTCAACATCAACGTGCTCGGCCTGCTGCTGACCACGCAGGCGGCCGTCAAGCATCTGCGCGAGGGCGCGAGCATCATCAACATCAGCTCGGTCGTGACGAGCATCACGCCGCCGACGAGCGCGATCTACAGCGGCACGAAAGGCGCTGTCGACGCGATCACGGGCGTGCTCGCGCGCGAACTGGGGCCGAAGAAGATTCGCGTCAACGCGATCAATCCTGGCTTCGTGATCACGGAAGGCACGCATGAAGCAGGGATTGCCGGCTCCGACTTCGAAACGAACGCGGTCAGCCAGACGCCGCTTGGCCGCGCTGGCCAACCGCGCGATATCGCAGCGATCGCCGTGTTCCTCGCCTCCGACGACTCAGGCTGGCTGACGGGCGAACGCGTCGTCGCGAGCGGCGGTCTGCGCTGATTCATCTTCAACTGGCGGTCACATCATCGGCATATGCAGATGATGGGGATCGCTCAAGGTTTCCGCGACGCGCTGCAACGCGTCGCGGCAATCTTCCCGATCCTGCGGGCCGCCCAGACAGACGCGAATAGTATTGGGCGGGTTTCCGTCCGTCGAAAACGCCGCACCCGCCACCGCTCCTACACCCTGATTACGCAATTGCAGCGCAAGTTCGGGCGCACTCCAGTCGCATTGCGGCGGAATCGGCAACCACAAATGAAAGCCGTCGGACTGCGCTTCGTAATCCCAGCCGGCGAGTTCCTGCGACGCAATCGCCTGGCGCGCGTTCGCTTCCTTGCGGATCGCGTCGAGCATCTCGTGCGCGGTGCCGTCGTTGACCCATTGCGTTGCAAGCAGCACCGTGAACGGACTCGGCATCACGGTCGTCGCGCGCAACGCGCCGGCGACGCGTTGCGTCTGCCTTGCTGTCGGCGCGCGCAGATAAGCGACGCGCAGCCCCGCGCCGAAGGTCTTCGAAAAACCCGTCACGTACCAGGTCAGTTCGGGCGCGAGCGAGGCTAGCGCAACGGGCCTGTTGGCCGGCAGCCAGCCATACGCATCGTCTTCGATGATGGGGACGCTGTAGCGCAATGCGACATCGGCAAGCGCTTCGCGCCGCTGTACCGAAAGCGTCAGCGTGCTCGGATTCTGCAAGGTCGGGTTGCAGTAGAACGCGCCCGGCTTCTCACTCTTGCACAGCGCTTCGAACGCGTGCGGCAACGGTCCTTCTTCGTCGCGCGGCAGCGGCTGCAAGCGCACGCCGAGTTGCGACGCGATCGCCTTGATGCCGGGATACGCGAGCGTGTCGAGGCAAATGGTTTCACCCGGTCTCGCAAGCTGCGATACGAGCGCGACGAGCGCGCTATGAATGCCGGGACACACCAGCACGGTATCGTCTTCGCACTCGGGCAAGCGCTCCTTCAGCCACGCGCGACCTGCTGCGCGGTCGTCGGGCGTGCCGCCGAAATCCTGATAGCGAAGCAGCCGGTAAGGATCGGTGTGCGCAAGCAGATGCGCCGCCGACTCTCTCAGGCGCGCCGATAACTCCGGCGGCTCGGGCGGCATGTTCATCGACATCTCGACGCTGCTGCCGCCCGCGAGCGGCAAGGTCTGCGTGCGCCCGCGCACGAACGTGCCGCTGCCCGCGCGGGCATCGAGCAGGCCGCGCTTGCGCGCCTCGGCGTAAGCACGCGCGACGGTGGTGTAGTTCAACTGCAATGCGCCCGCCAGATCGCGCAAGCCGGGCAGACGGTCGCGCGGGCGCAGACGCCCGCTCGCGAGATCTTCCTCGATCAGATCCGGTATCACGAGATACGCAGGTTTGCGGCTTTCAGTCAGCCGCTTGAGCCAGTGATGCGCGAGACTGTCCATGCTGTCATTTCCAATGCAGACCTAAAAGCGTCATTCAAGGTAACACGCGAATTCCGCAAAAAATAAATCACTTTCCATTCAATTTGAAACTTGATTGCATTGATTGGATGAATGCACGATTGCGGGGTATCGCGCACCATTCGCACGCAAAAGGCGCTGCGTCGTTGTGCGAAACCGGTGCGCCCGGGTTCGCCGCCAATCGCCGAAAACCCCCATCAGACAAGGCTCGCAAAGAAATTTTCGGGTCGCTCGAACAATCGCGATTTGATTGATTGGAAGTTGATTGCATGAAGCGGGCCGGAAATTGGCATATCCGTTGCGTTAAGAGATTCGCCAACCGGGATATTTCCCGTCGAGCAATCCGATCAATTACGCGACTTATTGGAGAGCGATATGCCTGCCGTCAACAAACCGCTGCATCAGAAAGGCGACTATCTGGTCGACTACGAAGAAAAGGTCTTTCCCGACGTCAAGGCCGAACCCGGCGAGAAAGCACTCGTCACCTTTCACACGGTCGCATTCGAAGGCTCGATCGGTTTCGTCAACCTGCTGCAGGCCACACGCCTGCAACGCAAGGGCTTCGATACGTCGGTGCTGCTGTATGGCCCCGGCGTCACGCTCGGCCTGCAACGCGGCTTTCCGACGCTCGGCGACGAAGCCTTTCCCGGCCATCTGAACTTCAACAAGCAACTCGTCAAGTTCATGGAAGAGGGCGGCAAGGTCTACGCATGCCGTTTCGCATTGCAGGCGCTGTATGGACATGGCGAAGCGTCGCTGATCGAAGGTATCCGGCCAATCAATCCGCTCGACGTGCTCGACCTGCAACTTCTCCATCGCAAGGAGAACGCGCTGATCATCCATACGTGGACCGTCTGAGCGCGCCGGGTGACGATCATGTCCGAGCAGCGAATCATCCGTGCAGCGGCGGTGCAGATTGCGCCGGAGTTCGAGCGTCCCGGCGGCACGCTCGACAGGGTATGCGCCGCAATCGACGAAGCCGCATCGAAGGGCGTGCAGCTGATCGTCTTTCCCGAGACGTTCGTGCCGTACTACCCGTACTTCTCGTTCGTGCGTCCGCCTGTCGCGTCGGGCGCCGAGCATATGCGGCTCTACGAGCAGGCCGTCGTCGTGCCGGGTCCCGTCACGCAGGCGGTGAGCGAACGCGCGCGCCGTCATTCGATGGTGGTCGTGCTCGGTGTGAACGAGCGCGATCACGGCAGCCTGTACAACACGCAACTCGTGTTCGACGTCGACGGACGTCTGGTGCTCAAGCGCCGCAAGATCACGCCGACGTTTCATGAGCGGATGATCTGGGGGCAAGGCGACGCGGCCGGCCTCAAGGTCGCGCACACGGGGATTGCGCGCGTCGGCGCGCTCGCCTGCTGGGAGCATTACAACCCGCTCGCGCGCTACGCGTTGATGACGCAGCACGAAGAGATCCATTGCAGCCAGTTTCCCGGCTCGCTGGTCGGGCCGATTTTCGCGGAGCAGATCGAGGTCACGATCCGTCATCACGCGCTCGAATCGGGCTGCTTCGTCGTGAACTCGACGGGCTGGCTCAGCGAGGCGCAGATCGAGTCCGTCACGACGGACCCGAAGCTGCAAAAGGCGCTGCGCGGCGGCTGCATGACGGCGATCGTGTCGCCCGAGGGCCAGCATCTCGCCGAGCCGTTGCGCGAAGGCGAAGGGATGGTCGTCGCCGATCTCGACATGTCGCTGATCACGAAGCGCAAACGGATGATGGACTCGGTCGGCCACTATGCGCGGCCCGAGTTGCTGAGTCTCGCCATCAACGATCGTCCGGCGCTGCCCGTTGCGCCGATGTCGAGGTCGTTCGAACACGCGGGCGCGGACGCCGCACCCGACGAAACCACCAGTGGAGGTCAGGATGAATGGCAGCGTGAACCTGTCGCCGGTTGAACCGCGCACGCAGCGCCAGCTGATGGAACTGCGCACGGAACTGCAGTCGGCGGGGCTGCGCCTCGTCGATCCGAACGCGGGTGCCGCGAGTCGGCGCGGCGGCGCGGGTCCGTCGGATCACAAGGCCGTGACCGTCGACGGCGTGACGATCATGGTGCCCGTGCACACCAGCTCGGCGTGGCATTCGCCGTTCGTCGCGGGGGCGCCGGATGAAGCGGGCGCGAGCGCGCTGATGCGCGGCACGATCCCCATCGCCAGCATCAGTTTTCCGAAGGCGCCGCGTTTCACGCAGTTGCAAACGCTCGACGGCGTGCCGTACTCGCACATCGCGACGCTGCACGGCACCGACGTCCTCGCCACGACGGTGCTGCAAACCTGCATCCGCTACGAGAGCCGCAAGAAGACCTGCAAGTTCTGCGCGATCGGGCAGTCGCTCGCGGCAGGCCGCACGATTGCGCGCAAGACGCCGGAACAGCTTGCGGAAGTCGCGCGCGCTGCCGTGCTGCTCGACGGCGTGAAGCACATGGTGCTGACCACGGGCACGCCTGCCACGCCGGATCGCGGCGCGCAGATCCTGTGCGACAGCGCGTTTGCGATCAAGGCGGCCGTCGATCTCCCGATCCAGGCGCAATGCGAGCCTCCCGACACCGATGCGTGGTTCGAGCGCATGAAGGCGAGCGGCATCGACACGCTCGGCATGCATCTCGAAGTGGTGACGCCCGAAGTGCGCGCGCGCGTGATGCCGGGCAAGGCGAGCGTGCCCATTTCGCGCTACATGGAAGCGTTCAGGGCGGCCGTCGCGGTGTTCGGCAAGGGGCAGGTCAGCACGTATATCCTCGCGGGCCTCGGCGATACGGCGCAAGCCATTCTGTCGATCTCGCGCGAACTGATCGACATCGGCGTGTATCCGTTCGTCGTGCCCTTCGTGCCGATCAGCGGCACGCCGCTCGAAGACCATCCCGCGCCTTCGCCCGAATTCATGAAGTCGATCCTGGCGCCGCTCGGTGCGATGCTGCGCGACGCGCAGATGCGCTCGGCCGATATCAAGGCGGGCTGCGGCAAATGCGGCGCGTGTTCGTCGCTCGCATCGTACGAGGACTGATCATGTTCTGCGAGACATTCGACGAACTGGATGCATTGCCGCTCGACTTCACGCCCGCCGAGTATCGCGTGAAATGGGCGACGCTGCCGTGGGAAAGCAACGAAGCCTATGCGTTGCGGCGCGCGGTGTTTTGCGTCGAGCAGGGCATCTTCGTCGGCGACGACCGCGACGAGATCGATCGTCACGCCAGACTGCTGGTCGCGCTGAGCTGCATCGCCGGCATGCCTGAGCAGGTGGTCGGCACGGTGCGGATTCACGAAACGCAGCCGCGCACGTGGCTCGGCTCGCGTCTTGCCGTGCATGCGGGGTTCCGCTCGCACGGCAAGCTCGGCTCGACGCTGATCCGCCTTGCCGTCAGCAGCGCGCACGCATTGGGATGCGATACCTTTCTCGCGCATGTGCAGCGTCAGAACGTGCCGCTGTTCAGGCGCCTGCACTGGCAGACGGTTGCGGAGGAAACACTGTTCGGCCGGCCTCACGATCTGATGGAAGCGGACCTCGCGCACTATCCGCCGTGCTTCACGCCGGAAAGCGGCTTCGTCACGTCGTCGCGAGGCCGCTCATGAGTCTGCAGGCGCTGGTCGAACGGATGCGCGCAAGCCGCGGCTTCCGGCACAAGACGGATATCGCCGGCGTGGTGGCGTCGCTGGCGTCGCGTTTGCCGAACGGCGCACGCGATCTTTCGCAAGCCGTGGCCGTGGGCGACGACTGCGCGGCGCTGGCCGATGGCGACGGCTATCTGCTGTTCGCGATCGAAGGGCTGGTCAGCGATTTCGTCGAGACGATGCCGTGGTTCGCGGGCTACAGCGGCGTGATGGTCAACATCAGCGACGTGTATGCGATGGGCGGCCGGCCGCTCGCCGTCGTCGATGCGCTGTGGAGCGACGGGCTCGATGCCGCTGGGCAGATTCTCGCGGGCATCGCGGCGGCGTCGAGTGCGTATGGTGTGCCCGTTGTCGGCGGACATAGCAACACGCGCAGCGCGCAGGCGCAGCTTGCAGTGTCGATACTCGGCCGCGCGAACGCATTACTGTCGAGCTTCAACGCGCGACCGGGCGACCGTCTGGTGATGGCCGTCGATCTGCGCGGCCGTTTCGAAGATCCGTATCCGTTCTGGAATGCGTCCGTGGGCGCGCCCGCCGGGCGTCTGCGCGACGATCTCGAACTGCTGCCGCTACTCGCGGAGAGCGGCCTGTGCGACGCGGCGAAGGACATCAGCATGGCTGGCGTGCTGGGCACGTCGCTGATGCTGCTCGAATGCTCGGGCGTGGGCGCACGCATCGATCTCGATGCAATCCCTCGTCCGGAGGGGGTGGACTTCGAACGCTGGCTCAGCGCGTTTCCGAGTTACGGCTTCGTGCTTTCGGTACGCGATGCGCACGTGGATGAGGTGCTCGCGCGCTTCGCGCAACGCGGCCTCGCATGCGCGACGATCGGCACCGTGGATGCGTCGCGCGAAGCCGTGCTCGCGCAGCAGGGCGATTCGGCGTTGCTGTGGAGCTTCAGGGACAGCGTGTTCATCGGCGCGCCTGTGGGAGCGCAGGCATGAACGGCGCCGCGATGCGCATTGCGCTGTTCACGCATTCCGTCAATCCGCGCGGCGGCGTGGTGCATACGCTCGAACTGGGCCGCGCACTGCATGAAGCCGGGCAGGACGTGACGATCTTCGCGCCGTCCGCCGGCAGCGCGCCCATGTTCCGCGCGTCGCCTTGCCGTGTCGTGCTCGCACCCGTCGCGGCCCACGGCAACGATACGGTTTCGATGGTGCGGGCGCGGATCGACGCACTGAAAGCGGCCTTGCTCGACGATGGCCCTTCCGGCTTCGACGTGCTTCATGCGCAGGACAGCATCAGCGGCAACGCGCTGGCGGAGTTGCGTGAAGCGGGCGCGGTGCGTGGCTTCGTGCGCACGGTTCATCATCTCGATAGCTTCGACGATGCGCAACTCAGCGAGTGGCAACGACGCGCGTTCGCGGACGCCGATGCGGTGTTTTGTGTGAGCGACGCATGGACACGCAAGATTCGCGACGAGTATGGCGTCGCCGCGTCTGTCGTCGATAACGGAGTCGACGCCGTGCGCTGGCGTTCCCCGGGCGGCCCAGACGTATGCATGAAGCTCGGCGTGACGGGCGAGCCAGTCGTACTGGCCGTAGGCGGCATCGAGGAACGCAAGAACACGCTGCAACTGCTGGAGGCGTTTGCCTTGCTCAGGCAAACGCATACCGGCGCGCAACTCGTGATCGCAGGCGGCGCGAGTCTGCTCGATCACGATGCCTATACGCGCCGCTTCGTCGCGCGCGCCGCACAACTGGGGCTGCGCGTTGGACAAGGCGAACAGATTGTTGTCACAGGCCCGCTCGATGACGCAACCATCCCGGCGCTGATGCGGCGCGCCGACGTCGTGTCGATGGTGTCGTTGCGCGAGGGCTTTGGTCTCGTCACGCTCGAAGCGCTGGCGGCGGACACGCCCGTCGTCGTGTCGCGGATCGAACCGTTCACAGGTTATCTGGATGAACGCGTCTGCTGTTGGGCCGAGCCGCGTGACGCCGCCAGCATCGCCGATGCATTGCGCCGCGCGCTGCATGATCGCGGCGGCATCGACTTCGAACATGCCGTACCCGAGCTTCTTGCACGCTTCAGTTGGCACGAAAGCGCTCGCCGTCAGATCGCGCTGTATGCGAGCCACGTGCAGCACGTCATGCAAGCGCTCGGCGCCTGAATCTCTCTATCAAAGGAAACGTGATGCCAGTCATGCACTTCAGGGTCCAGTGGCCGGACGGCAGCGAGGCCAACTGCTATTCGCCTTCGACGGTAGTGGGCGAATACTTCATCGCCGGACAACGTTACGCCCTCGCGGATTTCGTCGAGCGGGCGCGCGAGGCGCTGCATATCGGCTCCGAGCGCGTGCGCGAGAAGTATGGCTTCGCGTGCTCGGCGGCGATGGATCAGCTCGCGCAGATCGAAGCGCAGGCGCAGCACTTCGTCACCGATCCGCATGCGGAAGTCCAGGTCGTCGAACTTTTGTGAACCGAACGCAGGAAAGAATCATGTCGAACGCAAACATCATCGCTCCCGATACAACGAACGCGGCTCCCCACCATACGGTGATCGTCGTGGGCGGCGGACAGGCGGGACTGTCGATCAGCTATTACCTGAAAGAGGCGGGCATCGATCACCTGGTGATCGAAAAGCACACGGTCACGCATACATGGCGCTCGCAACGCTGGGATGCGTTCTGCCTCGTCACGCCGAACTGGCAATGCGCGTTGCCGGGCTACCCGTATCGCGGCGGCGATCCGCACGGCTTCATGAAGAAGGACGAGATCATCGCGTATCTGGACGGCTTCATCGCGATGGTCGATGCACCCGTGCTCGAACATACGGAAGTCCGCAAGATCAGGCGTCAGGCGTCAGGCGGGTATCTGGTGTCGACGTCGAACGGCGACTTCACGGCCGATCAGGTCGTGGTGGCATCCGGCGGCTATCACACGCCCATCGTGCCGCGCATGGCCGAACGGCTGCCCGCCGACATCGTGCAATTGCAGTCGTCGCATTACCGCAATCCGCAGGCGTTGCCCGAAGGGGCGGTGCTTGTGGTGGGCTCGGGGCAATCGGGCGCACAGATCGCGGAAGACCTGCATCTCGCGGGCCGCAAGGTGTACCTGGCCGTCGGCGAAGCGCCGCGTTGCGCGCGCTTCTATCGCGGCCGCGATGTGGTCGACTGGCTCGCCGACATGCGCTACTACGACATGCCCGTCGACCAGCATCCGTTGCGCGAGGGCGTGCGCGACAACACGAATCACTATGTCACGGGCCGCGACGGCGGGCGGGATATCGATCTTCGGCGCTTTGCGCTCGAAGGCATGGAACTCTATGGCAGGCTCGACGATCTGCGCGACGGCCGCCTGCAATTCGCGCCGAATCTGATCGAAGCGCTCGACAGCGCCGACGACACGTATAACCGGATCAACGCGAGCATCGACGGCTTCATCGAGAAGCATGGCATCGACGCGCCGGCCGGTGCGCGTTATGAACCCGTGTGGCAACCCGAAGGCGAGCGCACGTCGCTCGACCTGGCGGACAGCGGCATTACGTCGATCATATGGTGCATCGGCTTCAGGCCGGATTTCAGCTGGATCGATGCGCCCGTTTTCAACGGACGCGGCTATCCCGCGCATGTTCGCGGCATCACGCCGCAAGCGGGGCTGTATTTCATCGGGCTGCCGTGGCTGCATACGTGGGGATCGGGCCGCTTTTCGGGCATCGCGCGCGATGCCGGGCATGTGGTCGATACGATCCGTTCCGCCCTCGACGCGACGTCGACGAGTCTTGCGGCGTGAGCATGATTCAACGCTATCGCGCGGGCATGCCGCAACTGAGCTACACGGGGCTGTCGGAAAACTGGTTGCTCAAGGAGTGCGGGCATCGCCATTGGGAGGCGCTGGCGGCGCACGCGGGCCGCGAGCAAACCGACTTTCACGACGACAACGGCGGTCGCTCGTACGCGGCCTTTACGGCAATACGCTTGCACACGAGCGGTCTCGACACGATCGGCGAAAACGACACGTTCGAGATTCGCAGCACACTGTGCAGAACGGGTCCTGTGCGCCATTTCAGCACGCATCGCATCATGCGCGGCGAGACGGAGATCGCGGAACTGTCGATGTCGTCGGCATTCGTCTCGCGCGGCGAGCAGCGCAGCAACCGTTGCGTCGCGCGCGCGGCGCTGGCGGCGCTGCCGGGTGATGTCGAGCCGATGCCCGAACGTGCATGGCAGATGATGCAGATGAGCAAGCGTTTGCGTGCCGCGGACGGCAGCGCCATGCCGGATCTCGCGCCCGCGACCGACGAGCCGATCGAATTCCTGCCATGCCCGAATAGCGATTTCAATGGCGCGGACTTTCTCTATTTCGCGAGCTTTCAGGCTTTTGTCGATCGCGCCGAATGGCAATGGCGGCGCTTCGGCGAGCCGCCCGTCATCGCGAGCCGGTCGTTGTTCTACTACGGCAATGTCGATGTCGGCGATACGTTGAGCGTGCGCGTGGTCGGCAGCGCCGAAGACGAACAGGGTATCCGCCACTGGACGCAGGTGAGCCGCAAGAGCGACGGCATGAAGATCGCCGACATCACGACGGAAAAGCACTGGAGGCGCCGATGAGCACGAGCCGCGCACGCCGCCGCGCCGTGCCGCTCAAGCGCGTCTATACGCGAGCGGATATCGAAGGTGTCGCGCATGCCGACAGCATGCCGGGCGAAGCGCCGTTCGTACGTGGGCCGTTCGTTTCGATGTACACCGACAAGCCCTGGACGATACGCCAGTACGCGGGCTACGCGCAGGCCGCCGATACGAACCTTGCGTTCCGCACAGCATTGGCCGAAGGCGCGCAAGGTCTCTCTGTCGCGTTCGATCTGCCGACCCAGCGCGGTTACGATTCGGACGACCCGGCCGTCAGCGCCGACGTCGGCATGACGGGCGTCGCGGTCGACACGGTCGAAGACATGGCGCGCCTGTTCGAGGACATTCCACTGGAGCGCGTGTCGGTATCGATGACGATGAACGGGGCCGTGTTACCTGTGCTCGGCGCCTTCATCGTCGCGGCGGACGAAAGCGGCGTTCACGTCTCGCAATTGCGCGGCACGATCCAGAACGACATCCTGAAAGAGTTCATGGTGCGTAACACGGGCATCTTCGCGCCCGAACCATCGCTGCGTATCGCCGCCGATGTGGCCGCGTATCTCGCGCAACAGATGCCGCGCTTCAACGCGCTGTCGGTTTCCGGCTATCACTTTCAGGAAGCGGGTGCAGACGCCGTGCTCGAACTCGCGCTGACGCTGGCCAATGCGCGTACCTACGTCGACACGCTCGTCGCGCGTGGCATGCACGCAAACGACGCATGCGAGCGCATGAGCTTCTTCTTCGGCGTCGGCACCGATTTCTATGTCGAGGTCGCGAAGCTGCGCGCCGCGCGGCTGCTGTGGTCGGACATTGCCGCACAAAGCGGCGCAACGTCGGACAAGGGTCGCGCGCTGCGCATGCATTGCCAGACGTCGGGCTGGTCGCTGACTGCGCAGAAGCCCATGAACAACGTCGTGCGGACGACGGTCGAGGCGCTCGCGGCGGTGTTCGGCGGCACGCAGTCGCTGCACACCAATGCTTACGACGAGGCGCTCGCGCTGCCTTGCGCGGAGTCTTCGCGGCTCGCACGCGATACGCAGCTGGTGCTTCAGCACGAGACGGGCGTTTGCGACGTGGTCGATCCGTGGGCCGGTTCGTACATGATGGAATCGCTCACGGCCGATATCGCAAGCCGTGTGCGAACGGTGCTCGATGAGATCGACGCGCGCGGCGGCGTCGTCGAGGCGATACATTCAGGATGGGTACGCACGCGCATTCACGAAGCGGCGCTGCGCGTGCAGGCGGAAATCGAAAGCGGACAACGCGTGATCGTGGGCGTGAACCGCTTTACGACGGATGATGCGGACGAGCGTCTCGTTTCGCAAGCACTGGATGCCGCGCAGACACGTACGTTACAGGCGCGCCGCATCGCGCACGTGAAGCGCTCGCGCGATGCGGCGCGCGTGCGCGACACTCTCGCCGCTTTGCAACGTGCGGCACGCGACGGCGAAGGCAACCTGCTTGAACTGACGATCGAATGCATACGTGCGCGCGCGACAGTCGGTGAGTGCACGCAGGCACTGGAAGCCGTATGGCCGCGGCATACGGTGGATTTGCCGATATCGGCACGGATGTATGGCGAGCTTCAATCGTCGGACGCCGAATGGATGGCGGCTTGTGCAGCCGTGAAGCGGGCGTCGAGGCGGCTAGGGCGGGCACCGCGTATCCTGTTGAGCAAACTCGGCCAGGACGGCCACGACCGGGGCGTGCGGGTTGTCGCTGCCGCACTGAAGGACGCGGGATTCGACGTCACGACGGGCGGTATGTTCGCGTCGGCAGAGGAGGCATGGAGACTGGCGTTGAAGCACGACGTCGATGTGATCGGCGTGTCGTCGTTGGCGGGCGCGCATGTCGAACTGGTGTCGGGTCTGCTCGACGCATTGCGCAAGCGGCGCACGCGCATCCCGGTGGTGATTGGCGGGAACATCGACAGCGCCAGCTGGCAGGTGTTGAACGCGCGCGGCGTAGCGGGATGCTTTCCCACAGGCGCGAGCATCCCGACGATCGTCACGGAACTGGCGGCGCACGCCTGCGAGATCGATCTGGCGGCCGTGTCATAGCGAAACGGCACGCCGTCATGTTCGCAGGCTGGATGGGCGGCTTCGGTGCGGCGACGCCTCGATCAATATCCGTAGCCGCCTTGACACGGCACATAGGCGCGTTGATAGCTGTCGTAGCAAGCGCCCGACGGCGGTTGCGGATAAACCGGCTGCGAATAAACCGGTTGTGCATACACGGGTTGCTGATAGACAGGTTGCGCGTACGCGGGCTGCGCATTGGCAACCGAGGTCACGAGCGCACCGAGCACTGCACCGCCGATCAGCGCCCCCACGATGGCGCCGCCATCGACGCCGCCGCCACGGCCCCAGCCGCCGCGCCCGTGCGCCGATGCCTGCTGGGCCACCGACAAGCTACCAATCATCAACAAGACAAGCGCTGCGCGTTTCATGATTTGATTCTCCACTTTTCCGTTTAACGGATTCATGGAGATCATCTTAATCAGCACTCGATGAAATAACTTATGCAGTTGGTAACCGCACATTTCAGCGCTTACAAATTCGCATGTGGCTGAGAACGACTGCAGCGGTTCGCTCAGACGTTGAACTGTCGTCCTACATAGTCGATGTGAACGTACATCGCGTGTTGCGCGGCATCCGCATTGCCTTCGCGAATCGCGTAGTAGATGGATTCATGCTGGCGCAAGCGGCTGCGTGCCTGCTCGGCTGCATTCGCGTTGTTGACGGTTGCGTCGTACGTGTTGCTTGCGATGTGTTCGCGCAGCATGCCGATCACGCTCGCATAGAACTGATCGAGCAGCCGGTTTTGCGATGCTGCAACGAGCGCCGTATGGAATTCACCGTCGGTTGTGGCTTCCTCGTCGACGTCCTTACCTGCCACGGCGTCGCGCATGCGTTCGAGCACCGCCTCGAAGCGTTCGAGTTCCCGGTGGGACGCACGTTGCGCGGCGAAACGCGCGGCGGCGCACTCGAACACCAGGCGGAACTCGAGCGTTTCGGAACGTAGCGGCGGGGTATCGGCAATGAGTTGAAGCCACGGCGCCGCCAGTGACGCCGGTTTGCTGCGCAGCAGATAGACGCCGCTGCCGCGTCGCGTTTCCAGAACACCTTTGGTTGCGAGGCGTCCAATCGCTTCACGTACCGTCGCGCGCGACACACCCAACGACTCCGCGAGCGTACGTTCCGAGGGCAAGCGTTCGTCAGGCTGCCAGCGGCCTTCCTGAATGCCTGACTCGATGTGGCGGATTGTCTGCGCCAATGCGCCCCTTGCTTTCAAACGACTTTCCACGATTCATCCTTCATCCGCCACGCGGGGAGGGCCGGTTTCAGCCCCATCAAAAGTGGCCTGACCAGTTTGCGTGTCCTGTTGGGCCGACCGCAATATGAGTCCGCGCCGGCAAACGCTCCGCTCTTCAACCGGGAGCGTCACGCGCCCCAACCCACAATCCGGAACAGGAGGAACATGATGAGCCAGGCCACACTCGCCATCAAACTGCACGACATCGACGATGTGCTCATTGCGCGCGGCGCGCTCAGCGCAGGCACTATTCTCGCTGATTTCGACAATCTCGTTGCCGCGGCTGACATTCCTGCCGCACACAAGATTGCCTGCCGCGACGTTGCACAAGGCGCGCCCGTGCGGCGCTATGGCCAGATCATCGGTTTCGCGACGCAGCCGATTCGCGCAGGCGATCACGTGCACGTTCACAACATGTCGATGGGCGACTTCGCGCGCGACTACGCGTTCGGCGAAGATATGAAGCAGGTCGATCCCGCGCCCGTGCCGCTCACGTTCAACGGCTTCCGGCGAGCGGACGGCCGCGTCGCAACCCGCAACTACATCGGCGTGGTCAGCACCGTGAACTGCTCGGCCACCGTCACGAAGCTGGTCGCGCAGCACTTCGCGCAACCGGGGGCGCTCGATGCGTATCCGAATGTCGACGGCATCGTGCCGATCACGCACAGCTTCGGTTGCTGTATCGACCATCATGGCGAAGGCATCCAGCAACTGCGCCGTACGGTGGGCGGCTATGTGAAGCATCCGAACTTCGCCGGCATCGTCATCATCGGTCTTGGCTGCGAGGCGAACCAGATGGGCGCGATGTTCATCGCCGAGGGCGTCGAGCCGGGGCCGCTGCTGGTGCCGCTCGTGATGCAGGAAGAAGGCGGTACGCAAAAGACCGTCGATGCCGCCATCGCCGCAGTCAAAAACATGTTGCCTGTCGCCAACCAGGCCGTGCGCGAGCCCGTTCCCGTTTCGCACATCAACATCGCGTTGCAGTGCGGCGGTTCCGACGGGTATTCGGGCATCACGGCGAATCCGGCACTGGGTGCCGCTGTCGATCTGCTGGTGCGGCACGGCGGCACGGCAATCCTGTCGGAAACGCCGGAAATCTACGGCGCCGAGCATCTGCTGACACGTCGTGCCGTGAGCAAAGACGTGGGCGAGAAGATCGTCGAGCGAATTCACTGGTGGGAGGACTACGCGAAGCGCGAAAAAGGCAGCATCGACAACAACCCGACGCCGGGCAACAAGGCGGGCGGTCTCACGACGATTCTCGAGAAATCGCTTGGCGCGGTTGCCAAAAGCGGCTCGTCGCCGCTGATGGGCGTGTACCGCTACGCCGAGCCGATCGATACACACGGCCTCGTCTTCATGGACGCGCCCGGCTATGACCCGATGGGCGCGACCGGACAGATCGCGAGCGGCGCGAACCTCGTCGTGTTCACGACGGGGCGCGGCTCCTGTTTCGGCGCAAAGCCCGCACCGTCGATCAAGCTCGCAACGAACTCGACCATGTACAAGCGGATGGCCGACGATATGGACATCAACTGTGGCGACATCATGGACGGCACCGTGAGCGTGGAGCAGAAGGGCGAAGAAATTTTCCGGATGATCATCGACGTTGCATCGGGTCACAAGAGCAAGAGCGAAGCGCTCGGCGTCGGCAACGAGGAATTCGTGCCCTGGATGATTGGTGCGCAGATGTAAAGGCACGTGCGCATCCGTGCGGTGTAGCGGGAGCGATGGGCTGCCGGCGCGCCGCACCCCGCAAGATAAATGCTGGCCGGGCCATGTCGAACCCGTGCCGGGATCAAGGAGACTCGACATGAAAATCAAACAGGCCATCGAACGCTTTCCTGGCGGCATGATGGTCATTCCGCTGCTTTGGGGTAGCCTGCTCAACACCTTCGCACCGAAGGTATTGGGTATCGGCAGTTTCTCGACCCAGCTCGCGCATGGCGCGCTGCCAATTCTCGCTGTGTTCTTCGTGTGCATGGGAGCCGAGATTCAGTTGCGCACGGCACCGCGTGCGCTGAAGAACGGCGCCGCCATCACGCTCGCCAAGCTCGCGAGCGGTGTGCTGATTGGTTTGCTGGTCAGCAAGCTATTCGGGGCGAACGGATTTCTCGGCCTGTCCGGCATGGCGATCATCGCCGCCGTGACCAATGCGAACATGGGACTGTACGCAGCGTTGACCCGGCAGTTCGGCGACGAGGTCGACCGCGGCGCACTTGCGGTGCTGTCGATTCTGGAAGGACCGTTCGTGACGATGCTCGCGCTGGGTTTGTCCGGGCTGGCGAAGATCCCCGTTCTCGATCTCGTTGCCACCGTGCTGCCGATCGTCATCGGCATGGTGCTGGGAAATATCGACGCGGACATGCGCAAATTTCTCAAGTCAGGCGGCGATTTGCTGATTCCGTTCTTTGCGTTCGGTCTCGGTGCGCAAATCAATCTGCACGCCATTCTCGGCGCGGGCTTGTCGGGAATCGTGCTTGGTCTGATTACGCTCGCGGTCGGCGCGATATTCAACGTCATCGCATCGCGCCTCTTCGGTGGCTCGGGTGTGGGCGGCGTAGCGTCGGCTACGACGGCGGGCAACGCTGTTGCGACGCCTACCGCGATCGCGGCCGTCGATCCGCATCTCGGCGCACTGGTCGCGGTCGCAACGCCTCAGATCGCGGCATCGACGATCGTCACCTCGCTGCTCGCTCCGCTGCTGACGGCTGCGTATGCACGCTGGCGCACGCGCCGGCTGACCAGGGTTGCGGATGACGTAGCAGTCGCCGCGCACGCCGACGCTTGAACGCAGCCGGTGCGCGCCGCGCAGGGACGCGAATGCGCGGATGCCGTTGCCCTGGCGAGGCGCAATGAAAAAACCCCGGCGCCTGTGGGCGCCGGGGTCCAGTACTTGCCACGCTCGATACATCGTTGCTGCAAGCTCTGCGGGTTGAAGGCCGAAGCCCCGGGCACTCGCGCAGTGATCCCAACGCGCTTCGTTAAAAGGAGGAAGGAAATGCTCGAAGCGCGTTGAGCGGATTATTCGCGGGTAGCCGTGTTTCGTACAGCAGCAGTTGGCGATGATTTCAGCGCAGCAGATTCATTAGATCAGCAAGCGGTCATCGGCAGAAGGCTTGCGTTCGACGAGCGCTGCGAGCTTGCGCAATGCCGACGTCAATTCCGTGCGACGCGCGCAGCCGCCAAGTGAAATACGGATGGCGTTCCGCGCGTCGCCCGTCTGACAGAACGCGGAAGACGGCGCGACCACGAGACCTTCGGTGCTCGCCGCCGCCGCAAGGCTTTGCGCGGCCCAGTGGGCGGGCAAGGGTTGCCATACATGAATCGCGCCGCTGGACGCGGGCATGCTCACCGTCGACAGTATCTGGTTTGCGGCCAGCAGGCGTTCTGCCGATTCTTTCAGTATCCCCGCGAGCACATCCGCTGCCGTGCCGTCGAGTATCCATTGCGTGACGAGCGAGGTGGTGAGGGGCGGCGACATCAGCGACAGCGAGCGCAGCGCCTTCAGAAACGCTTCCTGCCCGGCGGCGGCAGGCAGCACGACAAACGCCGCGCGCAAGCCCGGCGAGATGCATTTGGACAAGGTGGACAGGTAATACACCTGCTGCGGCGCGAGACTCGCGAGCGGCGCAGGCGGATGGTCGGCAAACAGCCAATAGGGATCGTCTTCGACGACAGGCACGTCGCGGCGCGCCGCCACGGCCAGAATCTCCTTGCGGCGACGCTCGGGCATCGTCTGCGCGGTCGGGTTGCGGATGGTCGGGTTCAGATAGATCAGTCCGCCTTGTGTGCGCGAGCAAGCGGCATCGAGCGCGTCGGGCCGCATGCCGTGCTCGTCGGACGCGATCGTGTCGAGCGTGCGGCCGAGTTGCCGCGCGATGAGCGGCAGGCCGGGATAAATCAGCTGCTCGGCGAAGACGGGCGCGTTCTGCTTCGTGAGCGCCAGTATCAGCGCAGCGAGCGCCGAATGCGCACCCGGCGTCACGACGACGCGCGAGGGGTCCACGCGCCCGAGTATCGGCTTGAGCCATGCCGCGCCTGCCTGGCGGTCGGTATCGCTGCCGCCGCCCAACTGATAGGTCATCAGCAGATCGACGTCGCTGCGCACCAGCACCTGCGACAGTCCGCGCCTGAGCAATACGGCGAGGTCGAGGTCGGCGGGCGGCGGCGGAATGTTCATGCTCAGATCGACTTGCTGCATGAACGTCGCGACAGGCGGCGCGATGAACGTGCCCAGCGGACCACGCGATTCGATCAGGTTGCGCCGGTGCGCCTCGGCAAAGCCGCGCGTCACGGTGGTCAGATCGACACCGATCATCTCCGCGAGCTTGCGTTGCGGCGGCAAGCGGTCGCCCGGATTCAGCTTGCCGTTCGCGACGGCGCGCTCGATCAGATCGACGATCTGCAGATAGCGCGCCTTGCCGTTGTCCGCAAAGTTCGTGATCCAGTCCGGGCGCCGCACGGCGCGTTTTTTCGAGGATGAAGTCATGTGTGGCAACTTGTCGCGCATGTATGGCATATGTCTTACTCTAGCATGCGCCGCCATAGTCTATGTATGTATCCGCCGCAAGGCCATAGCCATAGCGGAAGCTCGCGCGTGTACGACGGTTTGGGGGATAGATGCATGGGGCTATGTAACCCGGCAACCAACCTGAAAGCATGCGCAACCCACCTACACACGGGGGTTCTCCCCAAGCAGCGGGACCACGACCCCGCTCCCATCCCATTCGCAGACAACTCGCACGCGCAGGCCGCGTCGCCGCAACGGGCGCGCTGAGCCTGCTCGGCGGCTGCAGCATGGTGCTTTTCAATCCAAAAGGCGACATCGGCGAGCAGGAGAAAAACCTGATCCTGATCGCGCTCGGGCTGATGCTGCTGGTCGTGATTCCCGTGATCGCGCTCACGCTGTACTTCGCATGGCGCTACCGGGCATCGAACACGAAGGCGAAGTACGCGCCGACGTGGGCACATTCGACCGCCATCGAAGTCGTCGTGTGGACCATTCCGTGCATTATCGTTGCGACGCTTGCGGTGCTGATCTGGAAGACAACGCATAGCCTCGATCCATACAAGCCGATCGAATCGGACGTGAAGCCCGTTCGCGTCGAAGTGGTCGCGCTGAACTGGAAGTGGCTGTTCATCTACCCGGATTACGGCGTGGCCTCCGTCAACCAGCTTGCGCTGCCGGTGAATACGCCCGTCGATTTCCGGCTGACGGCGGAGTCGCTGATGAATTCATTCTTCATCCCGCAACTGGGCAGCCAGGTCTACGCGATGTCCGGCATGCAGACACAGCTGCATCTGATCGCGAACAGCGCGGGCACGTACGCGGGCCGATCGTCGGCGTTCAGCGGGCCGGGCTTCTCGGACATGAACTTCGATACGGTCGTCACGAGCCGCGGCGACTTCGATGCATGGGTCGCGCGCGCAAAGGCGTCGCCGCAAACGCTCGACGTGACGGCCTACGACAGCTTGCAGCAACCGAGCAGAAAGAACCCCGTGACGCTGTACAGCAACGTGGCGCCGGGACTGTTCGACGGCATCGTCTATCAGTACATGCGTGACGCGGCCGGCCGCCCGATCTGTACGACGGCCAACGCTGACATGTATGTCAAGCCGGCCCGCTTGCCTTCACACGCAGCTTTGGTATCGGAGTAGTGGATATGTTTGGAAAACTTACGCTCGATGCGATTCCGTATCACGAGCCCATCATCATGGGCACGCTCGGCGTCGTCATACTGGGTGGCCTCGCGTTGCTCGGCGCGATCACGTATATCGGCAAGTGGTCGTATCTGTGGAAAGAATGGATTACCTCCGTCGATCACAAGCGGATCGGCGTGATGTACATCATTCTCGCGCTCGTCATGCTGCTGCGCGGTTTTGCCGACGCGATCATGATGCGCGCGCAGCAGGCCGTCGCCTTCGGTGACGCGGCGGGCTATCTGCCGCCGCATCACTACGACCAGATCTTCACCGCGCACGGCGTGATCATGATCTTTTTCGTGGCGACGCCGCTGATTCTCGGCCTGATGAACGTCGTCGTGCCGTTGCAGATCGGCGCGCGCGACGTCGCGTATCCGTTCGTCAATTCGCTGGGCTTCTGGCTGTCGGCTGTCGGCGCGGTGCTGGTGATGATCTCGATGTTCGTCGGCGACTTCGCGGCGACGGGCTGGGTCGCTTACCCGCCGTTGTCCGAGCTGGGCTACAGTCCAACCACGGGCGTCGACTATTACATATGGTCGCTGCAGGTGTCCGGATTAGGCACGACGCTGAGCGGCATCAACTTCATCGTGACGATTCTGCGCATGCGCGCGCCGGGTCTGAACCTGATGAAGATGCCCGTGTTCTGCTGGACGGCGCTGATCACGAACATCCTGATCGTCGCGGTGTTCCCCGTGCTGACGGGCACGCTCGCGCTGCTGACGATGGACCGCTACCTCGAGATGCATTTCTTCACGAACGAGCTGGGCGGCAACGCGATGATGTACATCAACCTGATCTGGGTGTGGGGCCACCCCGAGGTGTACATCCTGATTCTGCCCGCGTTCGGCGCATTCTCCGAAATCATCGCCACGTTCTCCGGCAAGCCGCTGTTCGGCTACAAGTCGATGGTGTATGCGACGGCGTCGATTGGCGTGCTGTCGTTCTTCGTGTGGCTGCATCACTTCTTCACGATGGGTTCGGGCGCCAACGTCAACGCGTTTTTCGGCATCATGACGTCGATCATTTCGGTGCCGACGGGCGTGAAGCTGTTCAACTGGCTCTTCACGATGTATCGCGGCCGCATCCGCTACCACACGTCCACGCTCTGGACGATCGGCTTCATGGTGACGTTCGCCGTCGGCGGCATGACGGGCGTGCTGCTCGCCGTGCCGGGCGCGGACTTCGTGCTGCACAACAGCCTGTTTCTCGTCGCACACTTTCACAACGTGATTATCGGCGGCGTGGTGTTCGGCTGTCTGGCGGGCATCAGCTACTGGTTCCCGAAAGTGTTCGGCTTCACGCTCGACGAGTTCTGGGGCAAGGTCGCGTTCTGGTGCTGGCTGGTCGGGTACTGGCTCGCGTTCACGCCGCTGTATATCCTCGGCTTCCAGGGCATGACGCGCCGGATGAATCACTACTCGGTGGCCGAGTGGCATCCGTGGCTGATCGTTGCGCTGGTGGGTGCCGTGATCGTCGGCATGGGCATACTCGCGTTGCTGATCCAGTTCGCGGTGAGCATTCGCAAGCGCGAGCAGTATCGCGATCTGACGGGCGATCCGTGGGATGCGCGCAGCCTCGAATGGTCGACGGCTTCGCCTGCGCCGTTCTACAACTTCGCGCATGTTCCCGTCATCACGTCGCTCGAGCAGCATTGGGACGACAAGCAGTCCGGGCGCACGCGTGCAAGGCCCGCGAAGTACGAAGACATTCATATGCCGCGCAACACGGCGGCGGGCTTCATCATCTCCGCGTTCAGCCTGCTGTTCGGCTTCGCGATGGTGTGGCACATGTGGGTGTTCGCGATCGTCGGGCTGATCGGCATGATCGCGACGTTTATCGCGCGCTCTTACGATCAGGATGTCGACTATTACGTGCCTGCTGCCGAAGTGGAGCGGATCGAGAACGCGCGCTACAGGACGATCGAAGGCGCGCGTGACGAAGAAATTGCGGAGATGGCCTGACCATGACAAGCGTATCGACCTACCAGGCCAGCGAGCATCACGACGCGCACGGCCACGACCACGACAGCGGAACCCGCACCACGCTCGGGTTCTGGATTTACCTGATGAGCGACTGCCTGATCTTCGCGACGCTGTTCGCGACCTTCGGCGTGCTTGCCAATGCAACGGCGGGCGGGCCGACGGGCAAGCAGTTATTCGAGCTGCCGTATGTGCTGGGCGAAACGTTGCTGCTGCTCGCCAGCAGCTTCACGTTCGGCATGGGCATGCTGAGCGTGCATGCGAACCAGCGCGGCAAGGTGATCGGCTGGCTGGCCGCGACGTTCGTGCTGGGCGCGGCCTTCATCGGCATGGAAATCTACGAGTTCGCCCACCTGATCCATGACGGCGCGGGCCCCTCGACCAGCGCGTTCCTGTCGGGCTATTTCACGCTCGTCGGCACGCACGGCTTGCACGTGACGACGGGGCTGCTGTGGATCGTCGTGATGATGCATCAGATCAGCCGCTTCGGCCTGACGCCCGTGACCCAGCGGCGCATAGCGTGCCTGAGTCTTTTCTGGCACTTCCTCGATCTCGTCTGGATCTGTGTGTTCAGTCTTGTCTATCTGCGTGAATTTCTATGAGCAAAACTTCTGGAGCGAATCTGACGCATGATCACGTTCATGATGCGTCGCACGGCAGCGTGAAGAGCTACGTGGTGGGCATGCTGCTGTCGCTGGTGTTGACGTTCGCGTCGTTCGGCGTGGTGATGACGCATGTCGTGCCGCGCTCGATGGGCCTGACAGCTGTGGTCGTGCTGTGCGTCGTGCAACTCGTGGTGCAACTGCGGTACTTCCTGCATCTGGGCTCGTCTGCGGATCAGCGTTCGAATACGGGGATTTTCGTCTGCACGGCACTGCTGATCGCGATCATCGTCGCGGGTTCGCTGTGGGTCATCCACAACGCGAATGTGAATATGATGCCGACGCAGATTTCGATCGAGCGCGCGTTGGCGCGCGATTGACAGGTGGTTTGCGCCCGGTGTTATCGGGCGCATTCTCCCTGCTTCAACTTATCGCGGCAGCCACTCCGGCGCGCAGGCGCCAAGCGGCAACAGCGGATATCGGTAGTGCCCAGGCGTGCGCGACATGGTCACCTGCTCCGCGACGCCCTTGTAAAACCCCATGGGCGTCTCTGCCAGCAGCGGATCGGGATCGACGTAGGCGTGTTCGTCATTCGATCCCGCCATTGTCCGCGCGAATTTCTGATCGAAGATGCCCATCGACATGAGCCACGCGACGGCCCGCGAAAGCGACACCGATACCGTGTAGCTGCCGCCTTCCACGGCGCGGCGCTTCAACGCCTGGAGCACGCCGGCCGTGCCGAGCCACGCGACCACATAGTCGCTGATGATGGAAATCTGCGGTGTGGTGTGAGGCGTGGACGTCGGCGTGTCCGTGCCGCCGAGGCTTTCCAGCCAGTACGGCCCGGCATATGCCCCCGTCGATACATCGAACCCGACGCGCTCCGACCATGCGCCCTCGCGGCCGGTGAAATACACGGTCGCGCTGATCAACCCGGGATGTTGCTTGCACAACGCGTCCGGCGACAGGCCGTAGCGATCGAGAAAGCCCGAGCGGCGATTCGAGAAGAAGATGTCGGCACCTTCCAGCAACCGGTCGAAGGTCTGGCGGGCCGTTGCATCGTCGAGATCGAGCCGCGACGAGCGCAAGCCGACGTTCGACGTATAGTGGAACAGGCTGTGTTCATAGTCCGACTTGCGCCAGATGTTCAGCACGTCCGCGCCGTGCAGCGCCAGCGCGCGGCCGAGGCCCGCACCGGCGATGACATGTCCGAGACCGAGCGCGCGAATGCCGCCGAGCACGTCGCCGCCTTGCTGGAACGGAATGGGATCGCTGTCGGCCACCTTCTCGATGGAGATCAGCGGCTGGCGCTTGAGCACGCTCTGGAACACGTCTAGATCGAGAAATTCCTGCGGCGAGCGCACCATGTAGAGCGGAATGCCGGCCTTGCCGCCGGCTTCTTCCAGTTCCGCCGCATTCCACTGCGCGACCGCCTTCGCCACCGAATCATGACCGGGCGGGCACTGCAGCAGTTGCAGCGCGGTATTGCGCATCTTTGGATAGTTGCAGATAAAGAAGACCCAACGTCCATCCTTGCATTGATGGAAATTGGCGGTGACGCCCGTATTTTCGTCCGAGCCCATGTTGCCGGGCAGCCCGTTCACGAGTTCGAGCGTGCCTTCGTGAAAGGTGGCGAAGCGGCGCAGCGCCTTACGCACGTCGACGTGAATGTTCTGACTTTGCCCTGTTTTCATGCGCCAGATCGATGCGATCTGCGCGGCTTTCACGGCAAGCCCGATGGCGGAGAAGGTGCCGAAGCGTAATACGCTCGGAATGATCGGGTCCTTGCCGTAAAAGCTGAGTTCGCCGCCGAACTCGTTCAAGGACGCGCCGATCGAGTTCAGGACCGCTTCCGTTTCGCCGAGAATGTCGAACTCGTCGCTGACGGTGCGGTTGGCGAGGTGCTCGCGGATTTTTGCCTCAAGCTGATAGTTGTCTGCTTGCATAGCGATTGAATGGTGGAGGCGAAGGTTGCGTCGCGGGTCGTGGTCAATAAGCGCGATCAATAAAGCGCGATGCCCGTGATCCGGCCGTGCGTGAGCAGGGTTTTCTTGTCGCCCGTGCGGAGATCCACCGCGACGATGTTGCCGTCGAGATCGGCCACGAAGGCGCGGTGATTCGGTACGTCGAGCGCAAGGCCGATGGCTTCGGCGAAACCGGTGCAGATCACCTCGTAGTTCACGAGGCCCGTTGCCGTGAGCTTCGCGCGGTTCAGTGAATTGCCGTCGGGTGCGGCGCCGCGATCGGTCCAGTAGAGCGTGTCGGCGGCCGCATCGATTTCGAGGTCGATCGGCTCGGGCAGGTCGTCGAGCAGCAGTTCGATATCGGTGCGCGTGGCGGCCGTCTCGCCTGCGCCCATCTGCAGCGGTGCGCGGAAGATGCGGCCCTTGCCGCCTTTCGCGGGGCCTTTCTGCGTCCACAGGAAGGCATCGCGCTTGTGATCGACGGCGATGCCGACGCACTGGTTCAGCACCTCGTCCTTGCCGCCCGCCTGTACCGAGCGGTCGACGAGTTGCGTCAGCGCGCCGCCATCCGTGCCGCTGCGCCAGATCGCGGCCCCTTCGCGGTCGCACCAGTACAGTTGCGCAGCCGTGCGGTCGAGATACAGTTGCTTGGGCGTTCTGATCGCGCCATTGCCGACCAGCAGGCGCCGTTCGCTGCCGTCCATGCGTGCGACTTCGACCGTGCCGTCGTCCTCGTGAAAATCGGCGCCCATGTTGGTCCAGTACACGAGGCCCTGCGCCGTGTCGACCTGAATGCCGTCGGGCGTGCCGCCCAGATCGGCGAGCAGCACGCGGGCGTGGTTTCCTTCGCAGTCGAGCGAGATGATCGATGGCGGGCTGATGCACAACGCGACCAGCGTTTGCATGGCGGATGTCTCTGCGTTCATGAGTTGCATGGCGTGGCGTTATTGGGCAGCTTTGCGCGCGCTATTGATGATGGTGATTTCCCGTTCGTCGCGTGCTTCGGCCAGTTGTGCAATCGTGCGGTCGCCATAGCCGCTTTCGATTTGCTCGACGAGCAGTTTCTTCGTGGCTTCGTCGAAATGCACGGTCGATGCAAGCTGTTCGCGCCAGCGCGTTTCCATGCCGGGCGCGAGATGGTCGACGAAATGCGAAAAGCCGCCATCGCCGCCGCCCAGATGAAACGACAGGAAGGGTCCGTTGGTGGCCCAGCGGATGCCGAGCGACTGGGTCACGACGCTGTCGAGGTCGGCGGCCGTGATCACGCCTTGGTTCACCAGATAGACGCATTCGCGGAAAATCGCCGATTGCAGGCGATTTGCGACGAATCCGTCGATTTCCTTGCGAATTTCCAGCGGACACTTGCCGAGCGCGCGATAGAAGTCGAGCGAAGCGTCGATCAGTGCGCGGGCTGTCTGCGGATTCGGCACCACCTCGACGAGCGGCAGCAGATGCGGCGGATTGAACGGATGCCCGATGATGAGACGGCCGGGCGATTGCATCTGGCTGGCTTGAATCGAAGCGGGAATGCCCGAACTGGACGAAAAGAACAGGCAATGCGCAGGCGCGGACCGTTCGATGGTTGCCCAGAGAGCGGTCTTGAAGTCGGCGCGTTCCGGGCCGTTCTCCTGAACGAAATCCGCGTCGGCAACGGCGTTGGCAAGATCGGACTCGAACGAGAGTTGCTGAAGTGCGGCGCTCATGTCGTAGCCGAGCGCCTGCAGAGCCGGCATGGCCTGTGCCACGTAATCGCACACCTTCGATTCGATGCCAGGCTGCGGATCGTTGATGACCACGCGCATGCCGTTCGCGAGAAAGAGCGCGGCCCACGACGCGCCGATGACGCCGCCGCCAATCACTACGACCTTTTTCTGATCGAGAGGATGTTTGACTTTCGAGGTATTCATGATTGTTTTTTTCGTGTGGAAAAGTAGTGATCTGAAGCGCGACGAAATTAATCTGGAAAAATGAAAAATAAACTTGAATAATTTATATTTCGTATCGCTAACCGATTGAATTTCAGATTAGCATTTAAATGGAAAGATCATTTCAGTTGGAAACAATTTTCTCCAAAATTGCACAAACCGTACGGACCCACGACTGGACGGGACAGTCGCTGACGGTCTGCGCCAGGTGCCTGGAATGGAGGTTCAACTATTCAGGAAGGGGTGTGCAATGTCCGATGGATACGTCAACGCGATAGCGCGGCGTGCCAACAGTCGGACAATCGTGCGATACCCGCCTTGACGGTGCGGTGTCGGGTCCCGAAGGGACGCCGGTGCGGCCGGGCGACGCCCAGGCGCATGAGAAAGTGCCACGATTCGGCGCCGTAACGCGCCGACGGAACAGCGGGGTCAGCCTGCCGGACCCGCGCTGATCTCTTGATTCACCTGCTGTTCTGTCTGAATGGCGCATCGCGCGCCACATCACCCTGATAGAAAGCGGCGAACCGGTCGAGTTGCCGCCGCGCATCGGCGGGATCGACACCGTCTGCCAGCACGGCGCTCGAAAACCCCGTGCGTTCCATCTGGATCAATTGGTCCGCGAGCACGTCGCCCGTTGCGCGCAGATCTCCGCTGAAGCCGAGCCGGCGACGGATCAGATACGCCTGGCTGAACGCGCGGCCATCGGTGAAACTCGGAAAATGCAGCTCGATACGGTCCGCTTGAGCGATCGCCTCGCTATGGGCAAACGGATCGGCGTCGTTATCGAGCGCGACGACATGGGTGACGGTATCGGCGAGATGGTCGGCCGCAGCAAGAATACGGATACGCGGTGTCATGCGGAAACCTCCATCGGCGTGCGGGCGGCATTGGCGGCCGTCTTGAACGGATCGAGCCCGATACGCCGCACCGTTTCGATGAAGCTCTCGCGGCGCGGCCCCGACTCCGATCTCTGTTCGACATACGCCCGCAGCACGGCTTCGATCACATCGGGCACTTCGTGCGCGGAGAACGACGGACCGATCACCTTGCCCGGTTGCGCAGGGCCGCTTGCATGCGATCCATCGGAGCCGCCAAGCGTGACCTGATACCACTCGGCACCGTCCTTGTCGACGCCGAGAATGCCGATATGTCCGCTGTGATGATGCCCGCAGGAATTGATGCAGCCGCTGATGTGCAGATCGACTTCGCCGATATCTTCCAGCTCGTCCATGTCCTGATAGCGTTCGGTGATGGCCTCGGCGACAGGCAGCGAGCACGCATTCGCCAGCGCGCAGAAGTCGCCGCCGGGACAGGCGATCATATCCGTCAGCAGATGCACATTGGCGCTCGCGAGTCCCACGCTGCGCGCCGCTTCCCACAACGCGAGCAGATCGTTTTCGTGTACCCAGGGCAGCACGATGTTCTGCGTGTGCGTGACACGCGCTTCGCCGGCCGAGAAGCGGTCGACCAGATCGGCGACCTGATCGAGCTGATCGGCGGATGCGTCGCCGGGTGCCTGCAACAGGCGCTTGAACGACAACGTGACGATGCGCAGCGACGGATTGCGGTGTTGCGCGACGTTGCGCTCCAGCCAGCGCGAAAATTGCGGAATGCTGGCGCGCGCATCGTGAATCGCCTTGCGCGCGGCAGGGTCGGCCGGCTTGCCGGCAGTGCCCGTGGACGGTTGCACGAAATACGCGCTGACGCGTTCGAGTTCCGCGCGCGGAATGGTATGCGGTCCGCCGTCGTGATCGACGATCTGGCGAAACTCTTCTTCGACTTCGTCGATGAACTTCTGGCCTTCCGCCTTCACGAGTATCTTGATACGCGCCTTGTACTTGTTGTCGCGCCGCCCGTACTGGTTGTACACGCGGACCACGGCCTCGATGTAGTTCATGATGTGCTGCCACGGCAAGAACTCGCGCAGCACCGTGCCGATCACGGGCGTGCGTCCCATGCCGCCGCCAACCATCACGCGAAAGCCCAGTTCGCTGTTCTCGTCATAGCGCAGCCGCAGGCCGACATCGTGCCAGTCGGTCGCCGCGCGGTCGTCGCTTGCACCTGTGATCGCGATCTTGAACTTGCGCGGCAAGAACGCGAACTCGGGATGCAGCGTAGTCCACTGACGCATGATTTCGGCAAAAGGGCGCGGGTCCGCGATCTCGTCGGGCGCGACGCCCGCGCGCTCGTCGCAGGAGATATTGCGGATGCAGTTGCCGCTCGTCTGGATGCCATGCATGTCGACGGTCGCGAGCAGGTCCATCACATCCGCGGCCTTCGAGAGCGGAATCCAGTTGAACTGCACGTTGGTGCGGGTCGTGAAGTGCGCGTGATGGGTTGGCAAACGAACGGTGCCGAGCTTGCGCTGGGCATCGAGCGCCTGCCGATAGACATCCGCTTCCGGCGCGTCGTATTCACGCGCCACGCGCGCGAGCACGCGAAGCTGCGCACTCGACAGCTCGCCATACGGCACGGCGACGCGCAGCATCGGCGCGTGCCGCTGCACGTACCAGCCGTTTTGCAGGCGCAGGGGACGAAAGGCGTCTTCACTCAGCCTGCCGTCCTGCCAGCGCTCGATCTGGTCGCGAAACTGCGCGGCGCGATTGAGCAGAAAAGCTTTGTCAAACTCGTTGTACTGATACATGGCTAACCTGGTGGGCGGCGAAAGCCGGGTTTTCCAGCTTTCGCCCGGGGACGCGGAACGACGGCCGATATCATCGGCATGCTCGCTCGAATCTACTGGCGCGCGTATCCGCCGACAAGACGCAGATGACACGAAATTGACGGCAGCAGATGAGAAAACCGGGCAGCGCGCGCCATGATGCGCGGACTGCCCGGTTGGAGAGAAGAGGGAAGTTGGGGCTTGCTTGGGGGGGCGAGTCTATTCAGGCAGTGCCGTGGTATGCGGAATCATCGCCGCCTGGCCATGCAGTGTGCCGTGCTCGTCGATGAGTTGCCACACGGTCGCGCGTTCTATCCAGAAGCGGCGGCCTGTCTTCGCAATGCGCACGCCGCGATAGCCGGTGACGAAGCCTTCGCGCGTGACCTGATCGAGAAACGCCTGGCGTTCGCTGCGTTCAGGCGCTTCGGCGGAAAGGCGTGACGGCAGGGCTGTGATTTCATCCCAGTCGTAACCGAAGAGCGTCTGAACGCGGCGGTTTCCGTAGACGAACACAGGGTCTTCAGCCGTATTGTGCGCGAGCAGCCCGAAGGGCGCGTCGTGATACAGCCACGCGGCGGCATCTTCGGGGCGCTCATGCTTCGGTACGAGTTGGGTGCCCAGCAAGCGCTCGTAGCTGCCCGCGAGCAGGTTGAAGAAATTCAGGTCGGTGCGTAAATCCATTGGGTGTCCATCTCCAGGCCTTGTCGAAAGACATTCTAGCGTGATGCTGTTTTTCGCGAAGAAGTCATGCCCTGATCCACGAGAAGTTGCCCGATACGACTGCCTCGAAACGCTCGTCGCTGGCTTCGAGAATGCTCTGCTTCCAGTACGCGCCATGCTCCGAATAGTGGGCGAGGAGATCGGCGAGCATTTCGCCCGTTGGCGCATCGGCGAACGGCACGCGCACCAGCAAGACGACGTTGCCGTAGTCCGAATCGAGCCCGAGCTGCGCCTGGTCCTGCGCATACACCAGCAGATTCGCTTCGAGCATGAGCCGGTAGACGGTCGTGATGCGTCCCGCCGTCACCGCGCCGAAGTCGAAGCCCAGGTAGATCGCGTCCGGATCTTCGTCGAAGCAGTCGAGCCGCACATCGAGCCCGCCCACTTCGATCGAATGTGTCTGCAACACGTGCTCGACGTCGGGCAAGCCGACCGCCTCGCACAGCGATGCGACGAGTTCTGCGTAACGATCTTCACTCACGGTGCGAATACCCGCTCAAACAAAAGAGAATCCTGCAGGGCACACAGCGGCTGACCGCTGCGCGAGCGGCCAGCCAGCGTGCATTACGATGCCTGCGCGGCCTTCTGGATGCTCGACGCACCCGACTTCATCGCTTCGCCGAGCGCCTGCAGCAGGCTCGCATTCGATTGCGCCTGTGCGATTTCGAGCTGCTGCTGAGCGTTGCTGTTGATGGTGTTTTCCGCGCTTTGCGTCGCGCTGCTCGAATTGATGCCGTTCGTGACGGTGCTCAGTGCGGATGTTGCTGCCGTTGCAATACCGGGCATGGTGGCTCTCCTGGAAAGTTCCGGCAGACGGTATGTCCAACCGGTGGTTAAAAAAGCGAATCAATGACGTTTGACGGATCAGCCGCGCAACGCGTCCTCGCGCAACTGCCCGACGATGCGGCTCGCAGCGACGAGGCCGCGATAGATGCGGGCGCGCGCGTCGCGGTCGGCGGCCGTGCCGTCTGCCGCGTGGTTGAGCTGCTCGGCGCTCTCTTCGAGCGCCTCGCGCAGTTCTGCGACGCGCGTATCGGCGTCGGCGGCCGTCACGACGTTCTGCAACGCCATGAAGTGTTGGGCGTGGCGTTCAATGGCTTCGTACATGGTCATCTCCGTAACGTGTCGGCCGTCTGCGCGACGGACGTCTGGGGTGGGTCGAGCACATGCCGCGCGGCGGCGGGCCCGGCGAGCTGGGAGGCAAGCGGCGAGGGCGGGTCGTTTGCGGCTTTCGAAACCGACGGCGCGGCATCGCTTGCGGGTTGCGGGGTGTCGGCGGCTGCGGGCGCTGCCGCGTCGCTGGCCGCAGCGGGCGCGCTGGCGCTGGCGTCGTTGTCGAGGATGAAGATGTGCTTCACGCCGTCGGGCGTTTGCGCGTAGCGCACCGTATCCGACGACACGATCGCGATATAGCTCGCGCCCGCTGGTGCGTCTGCCTGATCGGCGCCTGTTGCGTCGATGCGGATCTCCTTCACGTTGCCCGGCAGATCGGGACGGATACGCTTGACGCCTTGCTGCAACGCGTCCATGTCGACATCCTTGCCCGCAATCGCGAACACGCCGCCGCCGTCGTAATGCACGCTGATGCCCGACACGGGCAAGCTCTCGCCGATACTGCGCCGGATCACTTCGGCAATGCCGTACTGCGCCTGCACGCGCGGCGACGTGATCGCGGCAAGCAGGCGCCGCGCCGCAAGGTTCTCGGATTCGTTCGCGACGAGGCCGCGCACGAGCACGCCGCCGTGACCATCCAGCGACGCGCGCAGTTCGTTCAGATGCGCCGCCGCGAACTCGCGGTTGACGTTTTCCATCGCGGCGACGTCGTTGGGCAGCATCGACGCCTTCGCGCGCGTCGTCATCGTCAGTGCACCGATACTCGCGATCACAGCCAGCGCTACACATGCAGCGCCGAGCGCGACGAAGGTGCGGCGCCGCGAGCGTTGCTGGCCGTGCCGGTCGTCCTCGGGCTGGCCGGGCTTGAGCAACGTCGACAGCAGCGCGAGATCGCTGGGCCATTCGACATCGTCAGGCCCGATGCAGATCACGCTCTGGTCGAACTGCATCGGCAGAAAGTCGAGCATGAAGACGGGTGCAGTGTCCTCCACGCGTTCGGCCTCCGGGCCTTGCGTGCCTGCTTCATCGCTTGCGTCGACGTGAGGCGCTTGCGCGGCGAGCCGCCGCACGGTCACGACGTCGCTGTCGCCGACCTCGACGACCGCGGATGAGCCCGTCCAGTCGGTGATGCGAATGTCGGCGTCGTCATCCGCGTCGATCCGGTAACGACCCGGGCCGAGCGGTGCGGTCGCGCCAGCATGAATACCCGTCAGGATGCGCAGTTGTTTCATGAGTTCGGTCGGTCAGGCGGAGCAGCGGGGGCAGCTGTCGCGCTGTTCCGCTTCCTTCGATGAGTCGCAGATTAATGGACGCAAGAGCCGCGATACGGGCCGTTTGCGAAGGCACTCGCGCGCACGCGAAGTGTCGTCAGCGCGCGGATTCATCGGGCCCGGACGCACCGGCTGGAAGCGTGTTGCGTGCGCGTGCGATGCCGTCGAGCGCCGCATTGGCGCCCGCCGCGCGTCCTTCACGGTTCGGCAGCATCGGGCTTCCCGCGACGAGCGCGAGCAGCGGCGCGAGGACGTTGCGAGTCTCTGTCGATGCATTCGCCCGGGCCGCCGTGCCCGTTGCCGACGCCTGCGACGCTTCACCCGCCTGCCGAGCTGCGGCGGCACGCGCCGTGGCGTCCATCAGCGACTGGCGGACCTGGGCGAGCGATGCGAGCGATGCGAGCGGCAATGCGCCTTCATGCCGCCGCAGCGCGCGCAATTGGGATAGCGCATCGTGCAACGAGCGGCCCGGCTTCAGCAAGGCGTCGCACCAGGCACCCGCCAGCGCTTCATGACGCGATGAACCGGCAAGTGTCAATGCCATGCGCGGCGAACTCGGGCACGACACGCGCTGCGTTCGTCGTACCGTCTGCGCCGTCCAGCATGAGGTCGTCATCGTGCTTGCCTTCCCGGCGTTGCTGCTGACGTTGTTGTTGCTGTTGCTGTTCGTCCTGCTGCTGCCCTCCGCCGCGCGAACCGCCATTGCCGCCGTCGCGAGACACGCGCAGTGCCGCGCTTCGCTGACGGTCGGTGGTTCTCGTGTTCTGAGCCGCTCTCGCGTTGCCGCCCGAGCGGCTCGTTGCTGGCCGGCGTGCCGCAGCAAACCGCGTCGCGGCAGCCTTGCCCTGGCGCTTCTTCAAAAGCGCTTTCGCAAGACGCCGTGCATTGGCCGAGCGCGCCTGCCCCTGCAGATGCGCGTGATGCGCATGCGCGAAGCGCACGTTGTTGCGCAGCGACGTGGCAAAGCGCGCGCGCGTCTGTTGCCGGGCCGGTTCGGTCACGCCCCGTTGCGTCTGCGCGGCTTCTTGCGCGGCGGAAGTGCCTGAGGCGCCCGTGGCCGGGCGGGAGTGAAGTGGATTCATCGCTGCACGGCCGTCAGCAGCAACTGGTTCGCAAAGCGCAGGATCGCCGACGCACCGAGGGGCGCCACGACGACGAGCGCCACCACCACGGCAATCAGCTTGATGCCGAACGACAGCGTCTGATCCTGCAGCGACGTGATCGCCTGCAGGAACGACACCAGCAGGCCGACGCCGGCCGCGACCACGACGACGGGCAGCGACACGTACAGGCACAGCAGCAAGCCTTGCGTCGCGAGGCCGACGAGCGTATCGAGAGTCATGGCAAATCCGTAGTTGAAAGACGCGGCGCCTACCGGTAGCCGAGAATGAGGCCATGCATCAGCGTGGACCAGCCGTCCATCGCGACGAACAGCAGCAGCTTGAACGGAATCGCGACGTTGGTCGGCTGCACCTGGTTCAGGCCCATCGCCATCAGCACGTTCGCGATCACGAGATCGACGACGATAAAGCCGATGTAAAGCAGAAAGCCGATCTTGAAGGCGTCCGTGAGTTCCGTCAGCGTGAACGCGGGCGCGAGCACGATCAGGTCGGTGTCCTTCAGCGCCTTCGCCTGCTGCGCGGGCCACAAGGCCGTCGCCGAGCGCAGGAAGAACTGCCGCTCGCGCGACTGCGCATGCGCTTCGAGGAACGTGCGGAACGGCTCGCGCGCGGCGGCAATGCCCGCCGTCACGTTCTGCGTGACGTTGCCGGGCGCCTGATTGGCCTGCATGCCCTGCATCGCGGAGAACGCGACGGGCGCCATGATGTACACCGAGACGATGATCGCGATGCCGTTGAGCACCATGTTCGGCGGCACCTGCTGGACGCCGAGCGCGTTGCGCAGCAGCCCGAGCACGACGACGATCTTCATGTACGACGTGACCACCATCGCGATGAACGGGATCACGCTGATCGCCAGCACGACGATCAGCAGCCCGGTGATGTCACCTGTCTGAATCGCCGGCATATGCCATCCTCGTGATACGTACGCCAAGATGTTCGCCGACGCAGACGATTTCGCCATAGCCGACCGTTTGTCCATGAGTGACGAGCCGCACAGGCGTATCGAGCACGGGCGCGGCCAGTTCGATCAGATAGCCGGGCCGCAACGCGGCGAGTTGCGCGAGCGGCAGCGCCACGCTGTCGATTTCGAATTGCACGGGCAGATCGAGCAGGCCGATGTCGAGCGGAGCGTCTTCGTCGTCGTGCTGCCGGGTGCTGTGCGAGCCGGTTTCGGAGCTTTCGTCGGGCCCGGCGGCTGCCGTTTCGTGCCGCGTTTCGTCGTCGCCGGGCAGCGTGTCGGGCCATTCGGCCTGCAAGGGTTCGTCGTTCATGAAGGGTTTCTCTTCTACAGTGACCTGCGTGCCGTTAATCACGACACGCGCATGTATGCGCCGCATGCCCGTTGCCGTCGCGCCCCATGTGGCGCGCGCGGTGCATGCGGCGCCGCGGTTCAGCGCTTGCGCGACGGAGGGCCCAAAAGCGCGCAGAACGACATCGCCGGGACGCAGCGACTGCAATGCGGCAAGCGGCACGTTGCGTGCGCCGAGCGCGATCGACCCCGCGACCTTTAGCGTCGATGCCGACGCATACGCCTCCGTTGCAAGCCGCGACGGCAACGCGGCGAGGCGTTTGTGCAGCACGTCGAGCGTCGCGCCGGATGCGCTGAGCGAAAGCCGGTGCATGACGCCCTCGTGCAGCAACGCGACGTCGAAGCGTTCGCCGCTCGCAACGCCCGCAGGCGCGCGTTCCACCGACGCCACACGCCAGCGCCCAAGGTCCGCTGCCTGAAAGCGCTGCACCAGCGGTGCGAGCAATGCATTCGCGAGCGTGCTGCGCAAGGCGTGCCGCGCGCGATCGCCCGCGCTTGCCGCTACGATCTGCAACGCGGGATAGCGCGCCAGATCGAGTTCGATATCGAGCGTGCCTTCCAGATGCGCGAGCACGATGCGGCCCGCTTCATCGAAGGCCGTGTTGGCCGCGTTGGCCGTATTGGCCGTTACCGTCGGCGTGATTTCGAGCGCATCGATTGCGCCGAACTGGCGCAACGCTTCGAGATGACGCGCATCGCACAGAATGCGGGCGGCACGCGCCGCATCGGGCGTGACGCGGCGCAGCTTCTCTGCATACGGTTGGTCGCTGGACACAGTGGACAAGGGCGTGGGCTAGTGGATAGTCAGTTCGAGCGTGCGCGCTTCGCCTTGCGACGCGAGCAGTTGGCGCAACTCGCGTTCGAGCAGGCCGGCATGATGCAAGAGTAGTTCGCGCGTGTCGGCCGACTCGACATCGAAGCGAAGCAAGAGAACCGCTGGCGAAAGCGTCAGATGCAACTGCGTGCCAGGCAGCCGTCGCGGATCGATGCGCATGGCGACTTCCCAGTGGCCTGCCTGACGGATCGCGGGATTCGACGCAAACTCGGCGATATGGCGTGCGAGCCCATGCGCGAGTTCGAGCATCTGCTGCTCGCGGCGCAGCACCGCCGCGACCACGCGCTGACTCGCGCTGCCGATGCGTTGCGCGAGCGAGTCGTCGGCATGATGTTGCTGGCTGGCCTCGTCGTCGAGCGACGCGGCGAGCCGGGCGTCGGGCGACGGCGTGTCGTCGCGTCGCAGGAGCGCGGCGAAATCCGCGTGCCGCGCGCGGCGCAGGCGCGCGCCCGCCGAAGCAGGCGGCGTCTGCGTAGGCGCGGCGATCACGCGCACGGGACGCGATGGGGTTCTCGACATGCGTTGCCTCAGGCCGTCACGTGACCGATCGGCTGCAGTTCAAGATGTCCGCCCAGTTCCTGATACGAATAGACGGAGAGCCAGCCGAGCCGTCCTTCGATCATGCGCCGCACGTAGCGCCGGATATCCATCGACGTGACGAGCGCGATGCCGGGACGCGGCGCCAGCCCCGCGAACGATTCGATGCTGTCGACCAGAAAGTTGATCTGGTCCGGCGGCAGCGCGAGGTAATTGCCCGTCGGCGTCTGCTTGATCGCCTGGCGGATATGCTGTTCGACGGGCGCGTCGAGCAGGATCGCGGGCAGAATGCGCGCGCCGAGCGCGGCCCGGTGCGCGAGAAAGCGCGCGAGATCGCCGCGCACGTACTCGGTCAGCATCAGCACGTCTTTCTCTTTCGGTCCCCACGCAATGAGGCTTTCCATGATGTTGCGGATATTGCGGATCGGGATCTGTTCTTCCAGCAGACGCCGCAGCACGTCGGCGATGCGCTGCGGCGGCAGCACTTTCTGCACCTCGGCGAGCAGGCCCGGATACTCGATGCCGAGCTGTTCCTGAATCCACTGCACTTCATTGACGCCGAGAAAGAGCGACGCATTGCGCCTGAGCAACTGCACGCTCACATGCGCGATGACCTGTTCGGCGCGCCAACCGGTGGTCTTGTCGGCGAGCGTGGTCTCGTCGTGCCAGTAGCTTGGCTGCGTCGTGCCGTCGATCGGTTCGCGTTGCTCGCAGCGTTCGGCGAGCGCTTGCGCCTGCGTGTCGTCGGGCTGCGTTGCGAGCCGTTGCGGCAGATCGGCGAGCAGGACCTTGCCTTGCGGCAGTTCGAGCGTGAACGACGGCACGTCGTGCATCAGGAACTCGCAGGTGGACGGCGCGAGCTTCTCGCTGATCCACATGTGAATGCCGGGAAACGGCAAGCCGAGTTCTTCCTGCAGCGACGTGCGCTCGGTTTCGAAGGCGTGATTGAGCCGCTCGACGGCGAGGCGGCCGCGCAAGTCCGGCGCAAGGCGCACGCCGAGTGCGCAGGAGAATGCGGGCGGCACGCTGGAAATGGCGGGCGTTTCGCTCTTCGCACCGGCGCGCTGCATCGAGTGCACGGCTTCGAGGTCTTCGAAGGCGCGCGACGGACCGCGCTTCTTCAGCTTCCATGCAGTGAAGCCGAGAATGCCGCTCAACACCAGAAAGAGCGGCCACGGAAACCCAGGCACGGCGGCGAACGCGACCAGCAGCAGCGCTGCGAAGCCGAGCGCGGGCGCGCTGCCCATCAGCTGCTTGCCGATCTCCGCGCCGAGCGAGCGTGGTTTCTCGTCGCGGTCGTCGGCCACGCGCGTGATCATCACGCCCGCCGCAACGGACAGCAGCAGCGCGGGCAATTGCGCGACCATCGCATCGCCGACCGAGAGAATCGAAAAGCGGTTGGCCGCTTCGCCCGCCGTCATGCCGTGATACAGCACGCCGACGGCCAGACCCGCGACGATGTTGATCATCGTGATGATGAGGCCGGCGACGGCGTCGCCCTTGACGAACTTCATCGCGCCGTCCATGCCGCCGTGCAAGGCGCTTTCCAGTGCGAGCGTGGCGCGCTTGTGGCGTGCCTCGTCGGCGGTCAGCAGATTGGCGCGCAGGTCGGCATCGATGCTCATCTGCTTGCCCGGCATCGCGTCGAGCGTGAAGCGCGCGCCGACTTCCGCGACCCGCTCCGAGCCTTTCGCGATCACGATGAACTGCACCAGCGTGATGATGATGAACACCACCATGCCGACCACCAGATTGCCGCCCACCACCAGCTTGCCGAAGCTGTCGATGATATCGCCCGCTTCCGCATGCAGCAGGATCGACTTGGTCGATGCGATGCTGAGCGACAGCCGGTAGAGCGTGGTGAACAGCAGTATCGACGGGAACGCGGACAGCGAGACGACGCTCGGCACATAGAGCGTGATCATCAGCAGCGTGACGGCCGTTGCGATGTTCAGGCCGACGAGGATGTCGATCATGAAGAACGGCAGCGGCAGGATCATCAGCGAGACGATCGCAACGATCATCACGAGAATGCCGATCTCGCCGCCGGCGGGGAGTTTGAGTGTCTTGAGCATGAGCGTGTGTGGAGCGAAGCGGGAGTGTGTAGTAGGGCGGGTCTTCAGCCGGATAGCGACGGCGCCGCATCGGCTTCGCGTGGCAGCGCGAGCGAATCGACCCAGCGCAGGATCGCGGCGACGGCTTCGAACAGTTCGTCGGGAATCGGCTCGTCGAGCTCGACCTTGTAGAGCGCGCGCGCGACGGGCGGATGGCCGACGATCGGCACGCCCGCGAGCTGCGCGTCGCGGCGCATCTGCAGCGCGGCTTCGTCCATGCCCTTGGCGATCACCACGGGCAGTGGATATTCGTCTGGCGCGTAGCGCACGGCCACCGCGTAGTGCGTCGGGTTCACGACCACCATGCTCGCGGTCGCGATCTTGCGCGGCGCGGAGGTCGCAAGCTCGCGCGCGAGCCGGCGCCGCTCGCCCTTGATGATGGGGTCGCCTTCGTCCTGCTTGAACTCGCGCCTGATTTCGTCCTTGCTCATTTTCTTGCCGCGAATGAAGAGGAATTTCTGCAACTTCAGATCGACGCCGCCGAACACGACATACAGCGCGGCCGCGACCGCGAGCAGCCGGATCACGACGAAGCTCGCGAGCTTCGACAACTCGGGCAGTGACTGGAACAGGGAACCCGTGACGAGCGGCAGCAAGCCCGTGATCGTCTTCCACATCACGATAGCGAGCACGATGCCCTTGATCGTCATCTTCGCGAGTTCGAGCAGCGACTTGAGCGAGAAGATGCGCTTGATGCCCGCCATCGGGCTGACGTTCTCGAACTTCAGACCGACGGCTTTCATCGAAATGACGATGCCTGTCTGACCGGCGAGCGCGGCGACGGCGGCGAGCATCGCTGCGCCGAGCGTCGGCAGCAGCGCGCCCGCCATGCGCGAGCCGATCTGGCTCAACGCGAGCAGCAGCGTCGTCATGTCGTGCGGCCCGGCGACGAACTTCAGCGCGATCGAAATGCACGAGCGCAAGCCATCGACCATCCTGTCGCCCGTCGCCATCAGCATGCCGACGCCCGCGGCCAGCAGCGCGCCGTCGACGAGGTCCGTGCTCTTCGCGACCTCGCCGTCCTCGCGTGCCTTGCGCAGGCGTTTCTCGGTTGGCTGTTCGGTTTTGTCGTCGCTCATGGGTGCTCCCTCCTGTGCACCGTTATGTGCTGGCGCAGTGTAGGTTGGGCGCGGCAGCGCCTGTGCAGCCGGGGCGAAGCCCCGGGCACGAACACGAAGCAGGGCAAGACGGCACGTTCGGGGCGCCGCCAGGTTCGCTTTCGCGCGACTCGCTTCGGTTGCAGCACGAGCCTCGCGGCGCCTGCCTGATACCTTGCGTAGCGATGACGCCCAGCGTCCTGTTTTCACCAAGAGGGTCCACGCCATGCTCGCCAAATCATCGCAACCTGCTTCCTCTCACGCCGCGCCGGACTACCTGCAATGCGGCGATGCAACCTTGAACGCGCTGATCGAGATTGCATCGGCGGGGCTGTTCCGGCATTTCCCGCAAGCCAGCGGCGACACGACTGATATCGAGCTGGTGCTGGACGCGTTGCGCGCGTTCCGTCCGAAGGTGGCCGAGATCGATACGCTCGCGGGCGTGCTGCACATCGTGAACGGCCGCTGGGAAGAAGCGTCGCGCACGCTGCGCGACGTGATCGACGCGGCGCCGTCGTTCGCCTACGCGAAGGGTATGTATGCGTACTGCCTCGCGGCGCAGAAGGACGCCGGCTGGCGTCAATGGGCCGACCAGGCGCTCGAAGGCGAGGCGGGCCCGGAGACGCGCGCGCTGGTCCGTGCGCTGACCGTGCGTGCCGATCTCGAAGCCGCGCGTGCGAATCATCGCGGCGGCGAGTTCGTGCTGCCGGCGTCGTATCTCGACCTCGCCGAAGAGCAGGAGCGCGAGCAGACAAAGACAGCGCGACAGCCGTCCGGCGACGCGCCCGCGTTCGCGTCGCACGCGTTCTTGCGCGCCTGACAAGAGGAACCCTTCATGTCGATCTCCACGATTGCCGAAGCCGCCGTGCACGCCGCCGCCGATGCCGCGAAGCCCGAAGCCTTGCCGCAGATGCCCGCGCCCGAATCCGTCAGCCGTTTCGAAGACCTGATGCAGCAGCCGCTCGCCACGCCCGGTAACGACGCGTCGCAGCACGCGGGCAACCATGTCATCGACGCGATCCGCAAGCAGGACGGCCAGATGGAGGCCGCGCTCGAACAGGTCGAAACCCTGAGCGCGAACGCCGCTTCGCTCACGCCGACGCAGCAGATCGCGGCGGCTGCGCAGGTGTCGCTGAACCTGTCGCTCGCGCAGTTCGATTTCCAGACCAAGATGGCCGTGGTATCGGCGTCGAAGTCGTCGGCCGAAACGCTGATGAAGAACCAGTGATGAGCATGGCAACCCTGACTCCGTTCACCAGACGCATGCTGACGGCCAGCGTGCTCGTGGCATGCGCGCTGCTGGCGGGCTGCAAGAAAGAGCTCTACACGGGTCTTGCCGAAGAGGACGTCAACGAAATGACGGTTGCGTTGCTGGAGCGAGGCGTACCCGCCGACAAGAGCACGCCGGACGGCGGCAAGACCTACACGCTTCAGGTCGGCGACGGCGACATGGTGCGCGCGATGCAGGTGCTGCGCGAAAAAGGCCTGCCGCACAGCAAGTTCGACGATCTCGGCAGCCTGTTCAAGAAGGATGGCCTCGTCTCCACGCCGACGGAAGAGCGGGTGCGTTTCATCTACGGGCTGTCGCAGGAATTGTCGGGCACGCTGTCGCATATCGACGGCGTGCTGGTCGCGCGCGTGCAAATCGTCATTCCGAACAACGATCCGCTTGCGCAGACCATCAAGCCGTCGTCCGCTGCCGTGTTCATCAAGTACCGTCCGGGCCTCGAACTCGATGCGCTGGTGCCGCAGATCAAGAACCTCGTCGTGCATAGCGTCGAAGGACTGTCGTACGACCAGGTCAGCGTGACGGGCGTGGCGGCCGATCAGGTGGATGTCGATAACCGCGTGAGCGCGCACGCGCCCGTCTGGCCGTTCGTGCTGAGCGGGCTGTTCGCGCTGATGGCGGCGGGCATCGGCGCGGGTTATGTGTTTCGTGCGCGGCTGGGCGGCATCGTCGCGCCGCTCAGGGCAAGTCTTGCGTCGCTCGTGCAACGCCTGCCGCGACGCAGGCAGAAGTCCGCATGAGCATGGCGATGGCAGCATCCGCCGCGATGCCGCGGCAACGGTCTAAAAACGAGCCGCGTCTCGCACCCGCCGACGCCGCGCAAATTCTGCTCGGCTGGCAACGCAATGCGCGCAGCGCGTTGAAGTGGCTGCATCGGGACTGGCTCGCAACCGCACTGGGCATCGATCCGGCGTCCCGTCACGAAGCCGCGCTGGCCGCGTTGCGCGAACGGTGCGACGAAGCCTGTTCGCTCGCCATACTGCGCGTGCTGCTGCCTTCGCCGCCGACGCTCGACGCATTCATCGCCAGGCCCGCCGTACGGCTGGACGCGCTGCCCGTCGCAACCGGCTTGCGCGTGTTGCGGATGCAGGCCTTGCTGGCGCGGCGCGCGGAAGTGCGGCGTCTGGTCGATCGGAGCACGCGCACGCGCCTCGCGGACTGGATCGGTTGTCCGCTCGACGATCTGCTTGGCAAGGCAGTACCCGAAGCGCCGTCGCTGGCCGACGCGAAACGCGAGCGTGCCGGCACGCTCGCGCTCGGCTCGCTCGATGCCGATGCGCTGGCGCTCGAAGGGTTGGCACGGCTGCCGCTAATGGACACGTCCCCGATGATGCTGCGACTCGCGCTGCCATGTGCGGACGCCGGGCCGGCCACGGCGCACGCGAAGCCTTCGGAAGGCAACTGCGAAGATGCGTTCGCGTTGCTGCGCGAACGCCTCGTTCCTCTTTTGCCGGAGTATGCATGGTTATCTGGCTGAGCCGTCCGCGCGAAGCGCACGCGACGCCCGACACGGGTCGCAACGACACGCGCAAGGGCAGGAACGAGCCGCGAGTCGGACTTGTCGGCGATATCGTGCCGCGCGAGACGTTCAGCATGCTCGCGACGATCGACGATGTATACGGTCGAGTCGAGGCCGAACGTCAGGCGATTCTCGCCGCCGCGCAGATCGAGTGCGAACGGCTGCTTCAGGCGGCGCGCGATGAAGCAAAGGCGCTGGTCGCATCGGCGGCGCGAGAGCGTGAAGCGGCGTCGGAGCAGGGCTATGCGGAAGGCGTCGCGCGAGGCGAAGCGCAGTGGATCGAGCGCGTTGCAGCGCTGAGCGCGGACGCGCAGCGCCTGCAACAGGGCATGCGCAACCGGATGGCCGAACTCGTGATGCTCGCCGTCGAGCAACTGGTGCGCGCCGAAAGCGCGCAGGCATTGTTCGCGCGGGCGACGGACACGATCGACCGCATCGTCGAAGGCTCGGCGAACCTGCGCGTGAGCGTGCATCCCGCGGATCTCGACGCAGCGCGCGCCGCATTCGGCGAGTTCGACGCGCGTCTGCGCCTGCTGGGTCGACCCGTGCCGCTCGCGGTGACGGCAGACCCCCGGCTGGAACCGGGCGCATGCGTGTGCGAGTCCGAGCTGGGCATTGTCGACGCGAGCCTGACGACACAACTCGATTCGATGCGCGCGGCAATCGTGCGGGCGCTGAATTCCTCGCTGAACATCCACAGCGCGCAAACCGGGACACACGCATGAGCACGACGGCCTCGAAGCAATCACCGCAAGCCCCGGCGCTGGCCGACGTATTCGGCCTGCACGAACACGGCTTGCGCGAACTGGGCGGCGCAATCGAGCGCGAGATTCGTGCGCTGTTGCCCGTGCGTCAGACGGGCAAGATCGCCGAAGTGGTCGGCACGCTGATCAAGGTCGCGGGCATCGACCTGAAGCTCGGCGAGTTGTGCGAGCTGCGTACGCCGCAGGGCAAGCTGTTGCAGCATGGCGAAGTGATCGGCTTCACGCGTGAGCATGCCGTTGTGTCGCCGTTCGCGCAGTTGACCGAAGTGTCGCGCGCGACGCATGTGATCGGCTTGCAGCGGCCCTTGTCGGTGCCCGTCGGCGATGCGCTGCTGGGCCGGGTGGTCGACGCGCTCGGCCAGCCGATGGACGGCCGTGGCCCGATCCAGGCAGAACGCAGCCGGCCCATTTTCGCCGACCCGCCCAACCCGATGACGCGCCGCATGATCGAGCATCCGATGGCGACGGGCGTGCGCGTGATCGACGCCATGACGACGCTCGCGGAAGGCCAGCGCATGGGTATCTTCGCGCCGGCGGGCGTCGGCAAGAGCACCTTGCTCGGCATGCTGGCGCGTGGCGCGCAGTGCGACATCAACGTGATCGCGCTGATCGGCGAACGGGGCCGGGAAGTGCGCGAGTTCGTCGAATTGATTCTCGGCGAGCGGGGCATGGCGCGTTCCGTCGTCGTATGCGCGACGTCGGACCGTTCGTCGAGCGAGCGCGCGAAGGCGGCTTACGTCGCCACCGCGATTGCCGAGCACTTTCGCGACGAAGGCAAACGCGTGCTGCTGATGATGGATTCGCTGACGCGCTTCGCGCGCGCGGGCCGCGAGATCGGACTCGCAGCGGGCGAGCCGCCCGCGCGGCGCGGCTTTCCGCCTTCGGTGTTCGCGGAGTTGCCGCGTCTGCTGGAGCGCGCCGGGATGGGCGAGCGCGGCTCGATCACCGCGCTCTACACGGTGCTCGCCGAAGACGAGTCGGGCAGCGATCCGATCGCCGAAGAGGTGCGCGGCGTGCTCGACGGTCACCTGATCCTGTCGCGCGAGATCGCCGCGCAGAACCGCTATCCTGCCATCGACGTGCTCGGCAGCCTGTCGCGCGTGATGTCGCAGGTCATGCCGCGCGAGTTCATGGCGTCGTCCGCGCGGCTGCGCAAGCTGCTCGCGAAGCATCGTGAGGTGGACATGCTGCTGCAGATCGGCGAGTACCAGCCTGGCACCAATGCGCTCGCCGACGAAGCGATCGCGAAGATCGACGCGCTCAAGGCGTTCCTGTCGCAGCCGACGGATGCCTACGCGGACCCGGCTGAAACCGAGGCCGCGTTGCACGAACTTGCGCAGGGTGACGCGCAATGAGCGCGCCGAAACGGCAGATCGCTGCATTGTCGCGCGCCGTGTCGCGCCGCCAGCGCACCGAACAGGACTTGCGCGCGCGGCTCGCGCAACGCGTCGCGGCACGCTTGCCGCTGGTGGAACGCGAAGCGCAGGCGCGCGGGCGCGCGGCGGAACTCGAAGCGCAGGCCCGTTCGTACCGGCAGCGCATCAGCGCGATGATGGCGGGTGCCGAGCCGTTTTCGATCGACACGTTGACAGCGATCCGCCTGTATGCGGACGAGGTCGACAGACAGTTCGCCACTGCATCCGACGCCGTGACGGCAGCGCAACAGGCGCTCGCCGCGCACGATGCGGAAATCGCGAGCACGCGCGGCGAGATCGCCAGGAACCGTGGACGCATCGACCTGTGCGAAAGGCGCATCGGCACGTTGCAGCGCGTGCTCGACGGCATCGCCGCCGACGCCGAAGACGAAGACATAGAGGAGACGGCGCTCGCGCGCCTTGCACGCGGATGAACGAGCTGTTGCAGTTTTATGGCCCCTGGTTGCTCAGGCACCTTGCCGTGCTCGGCGTCTGCTCGCTGCGGCTCTACGCGATCATGACGCTGTTTCCGCCCACCGCCGACGGCGTGCTGCAAGGCCGCCTGCGCAACGGTGTCGCGTTGAGCTTCTCGCTGTTCGTCGCGCTGGCGCAGCCGGAGTCGTTCGCCGAGTCGCTGACGGGTTTCGCGCTGGTGGTCACGAGCTTGCGCGAAACGCTGATCGGCGTCGTAATGGGCTTCGCGGCGGCAACGGTTTTCTGGGTCGCGGAAGGCGCGGGCATCTATCTCGACAATCTCACGGGCTACAACAACGCGCAGTTGAGCAACCCGATGCTGTCGCAACAATCCACGCCGTCCGCGACGCTGCTTGGCCAGATTGCGACCGTTGCGTTCTGGTCGCTCGGCGGCATGCAGTTTTTGCTGGAGGCGCTGTACGAGTCGTATCGATGGTGGCCGGTTGCATCGACGCAGCCGATGTCGACCGATTTTCTCGCCGTGTTTGCGATGCATCAGACGGACACGCTGATGCAGACCATCGCGAAGCTCGCCGCGCCGATGCTGCTCGTCCTGCTGCTGATCGATCTCGGTGCGAATCTCGCGTCGAAGGCCGCGCAGAAACTCGATCTGAGTGCCTTGAGCCAACCCATCAAGGGCGCGGTGACGGTGCTGATGCTGGCCGTCTTCGCGGGGCTGTTCGTGCATCAGGTGCAGGATCAGCTCGACTTGCGGCTCTTCAGGGAGCAGGTCCGCGCGATCGCGCAACTGAGCGATCGCGGCACCGATCTGAAGCCCGGTGCGCAGACTCATCGTAACGAGCGCAACGGGCGCAACGATATCGCGCCGTGATGTGGGCGGCCCGCGCGCAACCCGCGCGCAACAAAAGAAGTGAGCTTTGTTGAGGGTTCTTGTCTGCCGCGCGCGCCAATTCTCAACTTTACTCAAGCCTCAACGGTTTCCTCTGATTATTGAGCTTTTCAGATTTCTGCCTGGCTACAGTGCATTCCGTCACCGCGACTTCATCAGCAAGAACGTCGCAATCGTTTCAACGCGCTCGCGCGGCGTCATCCCGACGGCCGCGCGCGCTCCACGACGGAATCAGCCATGCTCGTTACTTACTACTTCCCGTATGTGTCGATGCTCAACGCAGCGTCGGTGCCTTCCAGCGTCGTCGATCTGATCCGCAACGGTCATGTGCATGCCGCGGCGGCCAATGTGCAGCGGCTCGTCGATAGTCACGACGATGCGCCGCCTGCCGCGCTGCTGCAATTGCAGGGCGATCTGCAACTGTCGCTCGGCATGGAGGTCGATGCCGACGACTCATACCGCGAAGCGCAAAAGCGCATGCGCGACGACAAGGACGGCATGCGCTTCGCGTCGTGCCGCAACGCGGGCTGGCAGGCGCTGTTCCGTTACCGCTACGGCACCGCGATGTCGTGCTTCATGCAGATCGCCGATCATCCGCTGGCGAGCGCGGCGCTGCGGCTCGATGCGCTGTTCGGCGCATTCGGCGTGCTGTTCAGCGTGGGCCGTTTGCGCGATGCCGATGCCGTGCTCGATACGCTCGAAGACCTGCTCGACGAAGCGGCCTCGAACGGCGCGTTTCATCATGCGGACGGCTGGCAGCGTCTGTTGAGCACCGTGCGCTTCGACGTCGAAGCGCAGAGCACGCTGCGCTCGCGTGCGGCGCTGTCCGATCACATCTACTGGCAAGTGGGCCTGACAGGCGACGCCGCGCCGCGCGTCGCGCCGCAGCGGCCCGCCGCGCTGCGCCTGCTGACGGGCGCGATCGAAGACCCGTTGCTGCGTGGCCGCGTCGAGTTTCTCGATGGGCTTGCGCGGCTGGCGGGCGGCGAGCGTGAGGCGCAGCAGCGGATCGTCGCGCATGCGGAGTGGGCGGGCAAGCAGGGCATCCAGAACTATCAGAGTGCGGTGCGTATCGAGATCGTGCTTGCGAGTCTTGCGGGCGGCGTGTCGTCGCTGGCCGAGTCGGTGCTCGTGCTGCTGACGGCCGAGGTGCGCATGCCGCAGAGCCACCGGCAACTCGAGTATCTGTATTGCCTCGCGAAGCTGCGCCATTTGCAGGGGCGCAGCGGCGAGTCGCTGGAGCTGTACACGCGCTACGCGCTGGCCGCCGTCAGTTGCATCCGCGACGAAGCGGGCGCGCTCGCGCGCTACGGCCAACGCATCGCGCGCGCGCCGGAACAGCTCGACGATATCGGCACGCGGTTGCCTGCGCGTTATCGTCGCGCGTACCGGTATCTGCTCGACAACCTGGAGCGCAAGGATCTGTCGATCCGCGAGATCGCCGCGCAAGTCGGCGTGACCGACCGTGCATTGCAAAGCGCGTTCAAGACGAGCCTCGGCTCGACACCGACCGAGATCATCCGCCGCCTGCGCATGGAGCGCATTCGCGCGGAACTCGAAGCTGACGACAGCGCGCACGAGCAAGGCATTCTCGCGACAGCCGTCAAGTGGGGCGTCAGCAACCGCTCGACGCTCGTCAACAGCTACCGTCGCGAATTCAACGAATCGCCCTCGGACACGCTGAACCGCTGAGATTCTTTCGAGACCATTCCGCCAGAACCACACCTATACCGAGCGTCGAACATGAAACTCACATTCCGTCACCGCGCGATCGCGGCTGCCCTGTTGCTGATGGGCCTGAACGCGGGCCACGCCGCGCCGATCACGTGGCGGCCCGGCGAAGTGCATATATCCGTGGAAAGCCGCGATCTCAAAGACGTGCTGCGCGACTTCGCGGCGAGCCAGGGCATTATCGCGACGATCGCGCCGAACGTGCAGGGCACCGTGTCGGGGCGCTTCGATCTGCCGCCGCGCAAGTTCATCGACACGATGGCGGCGACGTTCGGCTTCGTGTGGTTTTACGACGGCAGCGTGCTGTCCATCAGCACCGCCGACGACGTGACCACCAAGGTCATCAAGCTCGACTTCGCGGGCACGCAGAGCCTGCGCTCGACGCTTAAACAGATCGGGCTCGACACCGACCGCTTCCCGATCGTCTACGACCCGGAGCAGGGCGTTGCACTGATCACCGGGCCGCACCGGCTGATCCAGCTCGTCGACGAAGTGGCCGCGCGGCTCGACCAGAACGCGAACCGCCGCACGGGCAGCGAAGTGCGCGCGTTTCCGCTGCGCTACGGCTGGGCGGCCGACCACACGATCACCGTGAACGGCAAGACCCAGGTCGTGCCTGGCGTCGCGCATGTGCTCGCGAGTCTCTATCACCCGGAGCGCGACAGCGATCCGCAGGGCACCTCGCGCGCATCCGCCGACGGCACCGCGAACCTGCAACAGGTCAGCCCGTATGCGGACGTGCAGGGCGGCACCAACGGCGGCTCGCCGTACAACAACGGCGGCGTGAATCCGCCGCTGCCCGATGTGTTCGCAGGCGTGACGGCGGCGGGCGGCGGGCCCGTTGCGATGCCAGGCGCGGGCGGCGTGGGTGGCACGCAGGGCGGCGCATCGGGCAGCGGGCCGCAGAGCGCGGGCCGCGCGGCGACGGCGGCCGTGCCGGACGGCGCGGGCTCGCTGCCCGTCATCCAGGCCGACGCACGGACCAATTCGGTGCTGATCCGCGATCTGCCCGATCGCGTCGGCCAGTACCAGCAGCTGATCGACCGGCTCGACGTGAAGCGCAGGATGGTCGAGATCGAAGCGCACATCATCGAGATCGACGACGGCGCGTTGAAGCAACTGGGCGTCGACTGGCACGCGCATTCGAGCCACGTCGATTTCCAGACGGGCAGCGGCAGCGCCAACGCGAACAACTTCAACGGCACGGTGAGCCCGACTTTCTCGTCGCTCGATACGGCGGGCAATCTGGTCGCCACGGCGACGCCGACGGGCGGCTCGCTCACGGCTGTGATCGGCGACGCGAGCCGCTATCTGCTGACGCGTATCGATGCGCTGGAGCAGACCAATCTCGCGCACATCGACGCGAGCCCGAAAGTGGCGACGCTCGACAACGTCGAAGCCGTGATGAACAACAAGACGCAGTTCTTCATTCCCGTCTCGGGTTTCACGTCGAGCAATCTGTTCAGCGTGCAGGTCGGCAATACGCTGCGCGTGCTGCCGATGGTGGTCGATACGAACGGCGTGCAGCAGATCAAGCTGCAGGTACACGTCGAAGACGGCCAGCCGACGGGCAACAGCGTGAAGGACATTCCCGAGATCCGCACCAGCGAGATCGATACCGAGGCCGTGGTCGGCGAAGGGCAGAGTCTGCTGATCGCCGGTTACCGGATCGACAACGACTCGACTCTGAATACGGGTGTGCCCGTGCTGTCGAAGATTCCCGTGCTCGGCGCGCTGTTTCGCTCGCGCACGCATCAGAGCAGCCACATGGAACGGCTCGTGTTGCTGACGCCGCGCGTGATCGAATTCTGAGCGCGGCTTCAGTCCGCGTCGCGGACCGTGTAGGGCGGCGCCTGCACGACGGGCGCTGCCGCTTGCAGGATGTCTTCGCGGCGCTTCGTGCTGGGCGGATAGATACGCTCGCAGTTGATCGTGCGCTTGGTCTGCTTCGCGGCAGCCCCTTGCGACGCGAGGCGGCGTTCCCAGCCTTCCGTGTAGACGGCGCCCCACGGACCGAGATCGAGAATGGTCGTGTACCAATCGATGCAAAGCGGCAGCATCGCGAGGCCCAGCAGGTCGCAAACGGCGTTGTGCCCCGCATGGCGCCCCATCGGGCGGCTGTGCTGGCAGGACATCACGGATGGCCGCTTGCCGTCGATCAGGATGCGCGCGCAATCGCCCGCTGCGAAAACGCCGGGTACGCCGTCGACGCGCAGGAAGGCATCGACGGGCACGCGTCCGAATGCATCGGGTGTGACGGGGAATTGCGCCGTCAGCGGACTGGCGCGCATGCCGCCGCACCAGACCACCGTTGCGGCGTCGATGGGTTCGCTGTTTGTCAGTTGAATGCCGTCGCGTGTGACGGATTCGAGCGACACGCCCGGCCGAAGCTCGACGCCTTGCGCGCGCAGCGCTTCTTCGATCACCGGCTGCGCGCCGCCCATCGCCTGGCCGATCTTCGCGGAGCGGTCGGCGAGAATCACGCGCACCTCGGCGCTCGCGTTGCCGCCTGCAATGCCGCGCAGACGCGCGGGTAATTCGGCGGCGAGTTCGACGCCCGTCAGGCCTGCACCCACGACGACCACCGTATAGCGTCCCGGCGCCTCGGGACGTTCCGGCAAGTCAAGCAGATGTGCATGCAGCTTCGCGGCGCCGTCGAAGGTATCGACGTCGAAGGTGAACTCGCGCAGCCCGGGAATGGCCGGGCGCGCCAACTCGCTTCCCGCTGCGAGGATCAGGCGGTCGTAGCGGATCCATTGAGTAGATGAATCGCCGGATTCGAAGCCGACGCGACGATCGGGCAGATCGATCGAGCGGACCATGCCCTGAAGCCGCCGCACGCCTGCCGGATCGAGCACGTCGGCCAGCGGCACGAGCGTGGCGTCGAGCGGCTGCTCGTAGTTGCGCACGCGAATGCTGTGATACGGCGTGCTGTTGATCACGACGACTTCGACCTGATCCGCGGGGACGCGCAGCTCGTCGAGCTTGCGCGCCGCGCCGAGCGCGCTCCACAGTCCGGCAAAGCCGGCGCCGATCACTACGATCCGCTTCGTGTCCGTTTCCATGTCGGGCGTGCTCCCTGGATTGGAGTGTGGGGCGCAACGTCATTGGTTGCGCGTGAACCTATCTGTGTGCGAGCGTCGACATCCGGTAATCTTTGCGTTTCCTGTCCACCTTCTGTGCGCCGCCTAACAGTAGCGCCTTTGGGCAAACATTACCATCGCTGGGAGTGGACGTTCGCGCGCCATTTTTTCGACCCGTTTGCCGCTATATGTGTGGGACCTCGCGCTGATCCGGCCTCGATACGCTCTATGATCGGGTCGTGACTACCGCGATCGCAAGACAGAATTCGACGCTTCGGTTGGAATACCGCCGTCTGTCATTACAAACTCCAGTTCAAGCGATGAAACCATCGTGCTCCGGATCGCATGAGTGCCCGGTGCGAACGGGTGTGTCTCACACGGGTCGACGCAGCGGCGGCGATGAAAGATTTAGTCAGGAATACTGGTAAAAGGCACGATACCCACGGCGATCCTGTGACCGCCGCGACCGTATCTCGGCCTTCTCAGGGCTGGAGCACAGCCAGGTACGGTTTACTCATCAACGGGTGAGCGATGCGCAGGCTGAATTCAATAAGAATCCTTCGCGCAGTCACAGCGACGACTGTCGTCGTGCACCACGTCCTGATACAGGACGGGCGGATGTTCGGCGAATTCCGCGTCGACGTATTCTTCGTACTAAGCGGCTTTGTGATCGCGCTCGCGCTCGAAGCGGGCACGCACAGCGTGCGTGACTTCGTCACAAGCCGCCTGGTGCGGATCGTGCCGCTCTATTGGCTCGCGACGTTGCTGGTGTTCTTTGGCGCGCTGCTTAGACCGGATCTCTTCAGTTCGACGACCGCCAACATCCCTGCTCTGCTGAAATCGCTTTTCTTCATTCCATACAGGAAAGAGAGCGGCCATATGTTTCCGATGCTGTTCGTCGGCTGGACGCTGAACTACGAGATGCTCTTCTACGCGACGTCGGCGCTTGCGCTGTGGCGGTTCCGGCGGCATGTCCCCTTGATATTCGCGGCGATCACGCTGATGCTCGCCACGCTGTTTCTGATCGCAAGCCTCGCGCATTCGAGCCGGCCGATCGTCGAATTCCTCGCCTATGACCGGTTGCTCGAATTCCCGTTGGGTATCGCCGTGTGGTTCGTATGGAGGAAAGGGGTGCGCATTCCCGTCGCGCTGGCCGCGACGGGAGCCGTCGCGATGTATGCGCTGATGACCTGTATCGAACGGGTATGGCCGGACATCTCCCCGCTTCTGGGAAATGGCGTGCCGACCTGTCTGCTGCTGCTGAGCACGCTGAGTCTCGAAGGGCGCGTGGTGGACAGCGCGTTCACGCGCGGATTGCTGTATCTCGGCGATGCGAGCTATGCGACCTACCTCAGCCACCCGTTCGTCATCGAGGCAATGCGCAAGCTGGTCCCCAAAGTCGTGCATGGTTTCGATGTGCGCTCGCCAACAGGGGTGATCCTCGCGATCGTGGTGGCTTCGGCGGTGGGTTGCGTGGTCTATCGCTACGTCGACAAGCCGTTGCATCGCGCGATCGGGCGCCTGATCAAGGTCAAGCGTGCCGTCAATGCGCCTGCTGCGGGTAAGGACGCGTCTTGCCGTGTGACCTGAGGGGCGGCCGCGCGTGAAGCCTAGTAGGCACCGCCCGTATCGACGGACAGATAGAGCATGTCATGTTCGAGAAGGTTGATGAAATGCTCGTCTTCCTGGATCAGCTCCTCTAGCACGTCGCTGTTGGACAGCACGCCGATAACCCGTCCGGAATCGATCACGGGCAGATGCCGTATCCGCCGGATATGCATCAACGCGAGGCACTGTTCGCACGTGTGCTCGGGCGTGACGTAAAACACCTGGGTCGTCATGATGTCGCCCACCTGGGTCCCGGCGGCGCTGCGGCCGGCCAGTTCGACCTTGCGGGCGTAGTCGCGCTGCGACAGGATGCCGACAAGATTGCTGCCCTGCAACACCAGCACGGTGGTGACATCCTCGTCGGCCATCAGACGCAGCGCCGTTAGCACGGCGTCCGTGGGGCCGACCGAAATCACGTTCCGGGGGTTCTCGGACAGAATTTGCCGGGCGCTCTTTCTCTCCTGTTTCATGATCGTCTCCACGAGAGGACGGACAGCTGCGCACGCCGGCGCCATCGATCTGCTTACGTGCCTGCCCGTTTTTCAACGATGGTTCATTCAAGTGTAGTCGCTTCGTGGAGGTGCGGATCCGGCGTCGAAGGCCCCGCCCGGTGTGGTCGGGCATGTGGCGGCCGAGGGGCCGGTTACCGAACGCCGTTGAAGGTGCGCCGGGCGAGATGTCTGACGGTCTGTAGCGTTTGGCGGGTTGGCGCTGGATATCGAAGCTTGCGGGAGCTTTCGCGATGCTGCGACGGGCCGTTCCGGGCCGCGGCGAACGGCGTACACTGCTAATACGGCGAAACTGCCGTGTCGGAGGTTGCTATGGCCCGAAAGTTCTCTGATATCTTCAGGCGGCGCCCAGTGACAGGCGCCCCTGACGACGCAGCCCACGGTGAATCTCAAGCGCAACGAGATGAGCACACGCGGTTTTCACCGGCGCAGGCCAAAAAGCTCTGGGAGACGATAGGTCGTCGTCGCCACAGAGATGCGCGGGGCCGCTAGCGTAAGCTGCCTGCGGCGACTGCGCCCGCAATCACCGCAACGGCGGGGCTGAATCGAATGGCCTGTTCGCCCCGCTCCATTCATCTGCAATCGCGCGGCGAGTGACAATGCTGTCTGTCGCGATGAATCAGGCGCTCAAAGCCCGCCCGTCTCGATGAGAGGGCGGGCTTTTTTTGGCGCACATCGCGGAAGACCGTGTCGGGGGGCGCCCGCTTCGCAACAGATCGCTCGGCATAGCGAAATGATTTGACGGGTTGCATACGAGCAAGCTGCAGCGCTTTCCATCGAACGCGGGTCTTTTCGGGAAGCGCCGGACCGGCGAGGAGCAGGCTGTGTAAAATCCGGGTTCGAGAACCTTCACAGACTGCCGTCCATCCGACGCGATGCGCGCATGATCAGCCTTGATATGAGCCCAGCGCTGCTCAACTGCGGCAGTTCCGGAATCTGACGCGGCACACCCACAATGTCGGTCGACCTCGTCTGGATTCACGCAACATATCAACACCGACAATGCGGAGAGGGGCGTGGCCGTCAACTTCGACCTGAATGACTTGCAGGCGTTTCGAGCCGTTGTGGAACTGGGAAGCTTCCGCAAGGCCGCCGACGCGGTCAACATTTCCCAGCCGGCCTTGAGCCGCCGCATCGACAAGCTCGAGGCGGCGCTTGGCGTGCGCCTCTTCGAGCGCACCACGCGCAGCGTCACGCTCACCACCGTCGGGCGCGTGTTCGCCCCGAGCGCCGAGCAACTGCTCGACGATCTCGACGTCGCGCTGCTTGGCATCCGGGATGTCTCGTCGAGCCGCCTGGGTCATGTGACGATCGCCTGTGTACCGTCGGTGGCCTACTATTTCCTGCCAAACGTTGTCGCGAGTTATCACAGCCGTTTTCCACGCATCCGGGTCAAGCTGCTGGATTCGAGCGCGAACGAGGTGCTTGGCGCCGTCATCAGCGGCGAAGCCGATTTTGGCGTGAGCTTCATGGGCAGCCAGGAATCGGAGGTCGAGTTCAAACTCCTGTTGCAGGAGCGCTTCGTTGCCGCGTGCCGTCGCGACCATCCGCTCGCGCGCAAGAAGCGTGTGAGCTGGAACGAGCTTTACGAGCACGAGTACGTCTCCGTCGACAAGACCTCCGGCAACCGCCTGCTGCTCGATCAGGCGCTCTCCGCCGTGGCCCCGCGTGTGCCGAGCGTCTGCGAGACGCGCCACGTCACGACCATGCTTGGGTTGGTCGAAGCGGGGCTCGGCGTCGCGGCCGTGCCTTCGATGGCCATGCCCGGGCGCGAGCATCCCATCCTGACCAGTGTGCCGCTGGTCGATCCCGTGGTGAAAAGGCGCGTCGGCATCGTCACGCGGCGCGGACGGCCGCTCACGCCGGCCGCGCAGGAGTTTCACCGGACGATCATTGAAATGAAGCGCGGCGTTGCCGTGAACGGCGATATCGAGAGCAGCGGTGTGAACACGAAAGAGAAAATCAGAAGGAAGACAGCATCGTGACGTTGGCAAGGCCGCTTCGGTTGCTCTACGTGCAGGTCTTGCTGGGCATGGCGCTCGGCGTGAGTCTGGGGCACATCTGGCCGCAAGCCGGCGCGTCGCTCAAGCCCCTCAGTGATGCATTCGTCGGTCTGGTGCGGATGATGATCGCGCCGATCGTCTTCTGCACCATCGTCTCCGGCATCACGTCGCTAGCAAGCGGCTCGACGATCGGACGCACGATCCTCAAGGCGCTGGCGCTCTTCTATCTGCTGACGGCCATCGCGCTCGTCATCGGCCTTGCAACCGCCTACGCGCTGCGCCCCGGCGCGGGCATGCACATCGACCTGCGCCACCTGGACACGAGCCTGCTCGCGCAACTTGCCGCGCACTCGCCGCCGCGCGGGTTGGACGAGTTCGCGTTGAACCTGATCCCCGAGACGCTCGTCGGGGCGTTCGTGAAGGGCGATGTGCTGCCCGTGCTTCTGCTTTCGCTGCTGTTCGGTTTCGCGCTGAATGCGAACCCGCGTGCGGGGCGGGCGGTGCTCGAACTCATCGACGGGGTCGCCGACCTGCTCTTTCGCATTCTCGCGATGATCATGCGGCTTGCGCCCGTGGGCGCGTTCGGCGCGATGGCATTCACGGTGGGCCGCTTCGGCATCGGCTCGGTCAGCTCGCTCGGCATGCTGATGGTGTCGTTCTATCTGGCGTGCCTGCTGTTCGTCGCGCTGGTCCTTGCGCCGCTTGCACGGCTGCACGGCTTCGCGCTGTGGCGGTTGTTGCGCTACATGCGCGAGGAACTGGTGATCGTGCTCGCAACCTCTTCGACGGAACCTGTCCTGCCGCGGTTGATCGTGAAGCTGGAAGCGCTTGGCTGCGACAGGGGGATCGTCGGCCTCGTTCTGCCAGCCGGCTACTCGTTCAATCTCGACGGCACTGCGATCTATCTGACGCTGGCTTCCGTGTTCATCGCGCAGGCGTGCGACATATCGCTCACCTGGCCGCAGATCGCGACGATGCTCGCCGTCATGCTGCTCACTTCCAAGGGCGCGGCGGGCGTGTCCGGCAGCGGGCTCGTCGCGCTCGTCGCGACATTGACCGTGATTCCGGATTTGCCCGTCGCGGGCGTGGCGCTGCTGGTGGGAATCGACCGGTTCATGTCGGAGGCGCGCGCCCTGACGAGCGTGATCAGCAATGCGTGCGCGGTCATCTTCGTTTCGCAGTGGGAAGGGGCCTGCGACCGCGTGCGTCTCCTGCAGATGCTGCGCGGCCCGGCGCCGCGCGACGCGGACGACACTGACGCCCCCGCCGCGAACACGCCAGGCTGACGGGCAGGCGGCTCACGGCACGCCTTCCGGCTCGCCGTATCAATGCATCGTGACGGAATCGAGCCCGGTTGATCTCACTTCGGGTTGTACTTCGGGCGAAGCGAGATAGTCGAGGAGGGCTTTGGCCTCCTTCGGATGCTGTGCGCCGATGGGGATGCCCGCAGCGTAGCGCGTGACGGACTGCAGGGACTCGGGAATCTTTCCGACGAATGTCGCGCCCTTGACGGGTAACAACTCGCTCACCTGCTGGAAGCCGATTTCGTAGTCGCCGTTTGCCACCACCGACGCCACTGGAATCTTCGGAATCATCTTCGCCTTCGGCTTGACCTGATCCTCGATACCGAGCCGCTTGAAGAGTTCGCGCTCGATATACACGCCGCTCGCGCTGTCCGAGTAGGCGATCGACCCGGCGTGCAGCAGGGCTTGCCTGAGCGCTTCGACCGAGCCGATGTCGGGCTTCGCCGCGCCGTCGCGCACGACCATGCCGATGCGCGAATCCGCCAGTTCGACCCGCGACCCGGGGACGATCTTGCCTTCCTTGATCAGATCGTCGAGTGCGTAACCGACCATGATCACGACGTCGGCGGGCTCGCCGCGCGTAAGACGGTTGGGAATCGCCTCCGGCGATTTGCCCATCGAGGGCCCGAGCGCCGTGTCGAGCGTATTGCCCGTCGCGGACGCGAATTTCGGGCCGAGCGCCTTGTACGCGGCGGTGAAGCCGCCCGAGCTCATGACGTGCAGGTCGGCGGCCTGGACGCTCGCTGCCGCCGTCGACGTTGCCACGAGCGCGACGGTACAAAGTTTCAGAAGAAGGTTTTTCATGGATGAAGGTGTATCGGGTTGCGTATTCAGACGTGTGCGGGACGAGCGCGGGATCAATGCGCTGGCGTCAGCGTCACGGCGCGGCGGCGATAGAGCGCGAGTGTCGCGCACAGGGCGCAGACGGCGGCGAAGCTCATCCAGTAGCCGGGCGCGGCCTTGTCGCCGCTAACGTGAATGAGGGCGGTCGAGATCGCGGGCGTGAAACCGCCGAACACCGCCGTCGCGAGACTGTAGGCCAGCGAGAACCCCGCGACGCGCACTTCCACGGGCATCACTTCCGTCAACGCGACGACCATCGCGCCGTTGTAGATGCCATACATGAACGAGAGCCACAAGAGCACGAGCAGCATGTTGATAAAGCTCGGCGCGTGAGCGAGCAGCGACAGTGCCGGATACGCGGTCGCGATGGCGAGCACCGTCATGGCGAGCAGCAGCGGCCGGCGGCCAATCCTGTCGGAGAGCGCCCCGCCGATCGGCAGCCACACGAAGTTCGACACGCCGACGCACAGCGTCACCAGCAGGCTGTCCGCGGTGCTCAGGTGCAGGACCGTCTTGCCGAAGGTGGGCGCGTAGATCGTGATGAGGTAGAAACTCGTGGTGGTCATCGCCACCAGCATCACGCCTGCGATCACGACGGCCCAGTTCTGGACCAGCGTGCGGAACACCTCCTTCATGGCCGGGCGATGCTGGCGCGCCTTGAACTCCTGCGTTTCCTCGAGATTGCGGCGCAGCATGAAGATGAACGGCACGATCATGCAGCCGACGAAGAACGGCACGCGCCATCCCCACGCCGCGATGGCCGTCGCGTCCAGCCATTGATTGAGCGCGAAGCCGAGACCTGCCGCCACGACGATCGCCACCTGCTGGCTCGCGGACTGCCAGCTCGTGAAGAAGCCCTTGCGGCCGGGCGTGGCCATCTCGGCGAGATACACGGACACACCGCCCAGCTCCGCGCCCGCCGAGAAGCCCTGCAGCAGCCGCCCGATCAGCACCAGCGCCGGTGCCATCAGGCCGATCGTCGCATAGCCCGGCACAAAGGCGATCAGGATGGTGCCGCTCGCCATGATGGAGAGCGTGACGATCAGGCCCTTGCGGCGGCCGACGTCGTCGATATAGGCGCCCAGCACGATCGCGCCCAGCGGCCGCATCAGGAAGCCTGCGCCGAAAACCGCGAAGGTCATCATCAGCGAGGCGAATTCGCTCGCGGCGGGAAAAAAGACGTTGGCGATCTGCGTAGCGTAGAAGCCGAACAGAAAGAAGTCGAACTGCTCGAGGAAATTCCCGGCCGTCACGCGGAAAACCGCTGCGGCCTTTGAATGCCCGGGCGAAGGGATAGAGGGCGAGGGGTGCATCGAGGTGTCTCCTGAAATCCTGTGAATGCGCGGTAATCCGGCGGATTGTCGTTTCAGGAATGTTCGCCCGGAACCGGTCAAACGATAAGTGCAATGTTGTGAACGATTGATGTTCATTGGTTATCAATCGATGCCGTGCCGGCGTCACGCTTTGCGGTGCGGATGCGCGCGGCGGCACTTTGCCTGATCGCTCAACTCGCGCCGCGCGTCGCCGTTAACCCGTACGACGTCCCGCACCCATTCGACGCGTCACTTCGCTCGCTTCGCGACGTATGGGCTCGAATCGTTGGGCCCGGACTGCAAGTTTGCCAGGGTTGGCAACACCGCGCCATGGACGTCCGTGCTGCACGGCGTGCGATCAAACAAACATCTCTCATGGTTTTCAAAGGACTCTGTACCGCATTAGTCGCAGTCGTGCTGAACCTGGCGGCTGCGTCCGGTTGCGAGGCTCAATACTCCACCGGCTGGTTGGCCAACACACATGGCACGGCGACGACTCGCGTGGGCAATGTGGCTCGCTCGATGTGGGTGGCATCGGAAGGGGTGATCTATACCGCGTCGATGTGGGACGAGGGCGAGGGCGGCATCGCGATGTATCAGAATGGACAGAACATCGGATCGATCGGCGCGCACGGCGAGTTTCAGGGCGGCGCGATCACGGGCAACTCGACCTCGCTGTTCGCTGCGCTGCAGTTCAACGTCGCATATGGAAGCGGGAAGATCGGTCGATACAACCGGCAAAGCCGCACGCGCGACCTGCTCATTGCGGTAAGCGACACGACCACCGAACGCCTCGCGGATGTCGTCACGGGACTCGCCACGTCCGGCGCGCTGCTCTACGCGAGCGATTTTCCAGGCAACCGGGTGCGGGTGTACACGACCTCGGGGGACTGGTTGCGCGATATCGCTGTGGCAGGGCCGGGCGCGCTCGCGGTGGACGCGGGCGGCAACATCTGGGTCGCGCAGCCGGGCACGGGTGCCGTGGTCCAGTTCAGCCCGACAGGTGAACGCAAAAATACCATCCAGCTGGCAGCGAAAGCACAACCCGCTTCGCTATATTTTGACGCGGTCACCGGGCAGCTATGGATTGGCGACGAAGGGCCGGACATGAACATCAAGATCTATGACGTCTCCAGCACACCGTATGTTGCCGGAACATTTGGTGTTCAAGGCGGATACCTCAATGCGGTCACGGGGGTCAAGGGGCAGGTAGGCGACAGGCGGTTCACGCGCGTGACGGGGATTGGCCGGGATTCTGCGCGCAATCTCTATGTGCTGAACAACCCGTGGGGCGGATCATGGGATCTCGGCCGCAACGGAGGCACCGACATCCACGCATACGATGGCACCGGCGTGTTGCGCTGGCAGCTCCAGTCGGTGAACTTCGAAGGCAACGCCGCGCCGGACCCAGCCACCGACGGGGCGATCTTCTACGGCGGCATGCACATCTATGCGGGCACTCCGGGAGGCGCGTACGTTGCGAACACAATCGATCCGTTTACCTACCCCGCCGATCCGCGCATCAATCTCGCCGACCACGAACGCGGCGAACATTTCGCCCAGGTCGTCAGCGTGGGCGGACACCGGATACTCGTTGCAGCAAGCCAGAACCCGGATACCTTTTACTTTTTTCATTTCAATCGGACCAGCGGGTACATTGCGATTCCCGATAGCACGCTGCCGGGAACGGCGTTCGGTACGACGGTAAAAGTCCGAAACGGCTTTTGCCTGGATAGCAAGGGCGATATCTGGGCTGGCCTCGACAAGACCAACGCGATTTCACACTATCCGCTGACGGGTTTCGACGCGGACGGCAAACCGTTGTGGGGTGCCGCGATCACGATGCCGATTCCGGCGACGATCTCGCAACTGACGCGCATCATGTACCTGCCCGAAAGCGATACGATGGTACTCACCGGGATCACGGGCAGCACGGACTGGACCGCGGTTGGATCGCGTGTCGAGGTGTATCACGGATGGCTGGCCGGCAACAGAACTGCACCGGATCCCGTGATCAACCTGACTGGCGCCAATCCCAAATCGGTCGTGGCGGCCGGGAATTATCTTTTTGTGGGCTACGTCCATACCGTGCCGAATATCGATGCGTACAACCTCACGACGGGGAAGCTCGATATCACGCTCGTCAATAGCAACCCGAACGCAGTCGATGTCGGCAACGACGTGGACTCGATGTATGGACTTCGGGCGTACCGGCGTTCGAACGGCGAATATGAAGTCACGAAGGACAACTACAACGATTCGAGCATCGTGCTTTATCGCTGGACGCCGGCCGCCTCGAGCGGGGCCGGCGCGAGTGCGGCGAAGTCGATGATGGTGTCGCCATTCAAGTGAATTGACGATGCGCATGAGCCGCGGCGATCGGGCTGACGCATCATCCTGGATGAATGGCGTGCCGTTCGTGCGTCGCCTCAGCGCGCAACGACGAACGATGTGTGCATGCCCATCTCATAGTGCCCCGGCCGGTTGCAAATCAGCACGTAGTGTCCTGGCGCGAGTTTCAATGACAGGTGCTTTGTCGAGCCCTGCGCCAGGTCCTCCACTTCGCCCATTTTCTTGAACCGGCTTTCCGTGACCTGGCCTTTGTGGACAGGCAGATGCGCATCGTCCATGTCTGTCTTCAGCACCACCAGCTCATGTTCGGTATTGCCGCTCGTTGCGTTGTTCACCTCGAACGTGACCCGCCCGGCATTCACCGTAGCGGGATCGAGTTGAATCATGTTGTCCGTGAGCTTGACATGGATCGTCCCGTCGGCATTGGCGCTCAGCGGCGCAACGCCGAGTGCGAGCGCCGCCAGCATGTACACAGCATGGTTTCTGTCGATCATGATGTTTCTCCTCGAAGGGCTGCGTCGCCTCGCCACGGCGCCGGATTCGCCGGCCCCGTAAGCTCCTGGGTCCAATGTTCTCTCGATGAGTGTCGGGCGTCTGCGGAAACGTTCTCCAATCTGCATGGGTAAGAACCCTCGTCATCGTCGCGGTCGCTCGAGACCATTTATCGCGGCGCTCAAAGCTTAGCCTTCGCGCAGCGGTGCAAGCAGGCTTGCACACATTGCGCGCGTGAATGTCGTCACGGATGAAGGACCCGAGCTTGCCAGTGCCGGCGAGCCTCGCAGATAGAACGTGAATGGGTGTCGAAATATTCCGCCCAATTTCGGCCTTCAGGCGGATGCTCGCTTTCGAAATTGCGGAGGATGGTCAGTCGATGGTGAGGGATCGGTTGTGACAGGGTGCTGGTCCATTGCAACACCTGTTGAGAGCGCTTACTTCATCGAAGCACCATGCCAGGCCATTTGCGATGTCTGTGCGGCACCGAACAGAACCGATCGCGAACCAGGCGAATAGTGGCAGTCGTGCAAGGCCGAACTGGGAATCGTGATGCGCGTTAATCTCTCTCTCCCTCTGTTTGTTCTGCCATTCCTGGTTGTCGGCTGCAACACGCCGCCCATTCCGCCGGGAAAGTCCGTCGATATTCCGACTGCTCTGGAACACGTTTTAGATGGCCTGTGCAATGCGAAGAAGAATCTCGCGGCACATAAGCAGGACTATGGCGTTGCGCTTGATTCGATTACCGTGGAGCTTGATCTGACTGTCGACGGGACAAAGAATCCTCCCGTGGCGGTTGCCCCCGATATTCAGTTTGTTCCGACCGTCAGTTACGGGCAGATCATCACAGCGACCAAGGGAAGCAGGCTCACGCTTACGTTCAGGAATACCGCTGCCACCAGCGCGTCAGGCGGCGTGGAGTGCAACGTCTCCAAACAGTAAATCACGCACGGGAACGGCGCAGCCGATCGTAGCCAGGCGGTCGCGCCGTGCGTTCAACGCTTCGTCACCGATAGGTACGCGGCGACCTGATCGATTTGTTGTTCATCGAGTGCGGACGCGACGGCCTTCATCGTGCCGGGCTTCGCGCCGCTTTCCTTCGCGCGTGCCTGAAACGCATGGATTCGGGCGATCGTGTATGCAACCGGCTGACCTGCAATGGCAGGGAAATGCGCACCGTTGCCCCTTCCGCCTGCACCGTGACAACTGAAGCAGGCGGGAATGCCGGGCGCGCCCAGTTCGGCCAGCTGCTCACCAGCCGAGAGAACCGCCGCTGATGATCCAGGAACCGCGACGACGGCAGGCTTCGGCGTTTGCGCGGCCGGCATGCCGTCTGCGGCCGGGACCCGGTTTTGTGCAAAGCACGTGCTCGCGAATGCGCAGAGCGATAGTGTCGCGCACATGCGCGCCATCAAGCTGAAGAATGAATCGGTATTCGGGTGGGGGCCGCGTAAGTTCAGAGTATCCATCGTTCGCTTTGCATCAGGCTGAGCCTATACGGTACGCACATGCAGGGCGCGGAAAGGTCAGGAACGCACGGCTTTTTCGGATCTCAACGCTCGCACGCGATGTGGCCGCCTTACCGCGAAGTGGCCTGCAAGATGCGCTGCGTTTTGTCTGATCACGCACACGAGCGCGAGGTCCGCAGACGCACTGCATCAGAAGAATTTCGATCGGCTTGCGCGCAGCGTACAGGTTGATTGCCTAAGGTGACTTCAGCGTTTATGCTGAACAGATTGTGCTGCGTGGTGAATGACGAATGATGAATGACGATCCGCGCGGCCAGGTGGCCTATCCCACTCGACTTGACATGGGACTCAGGTTGGCCCGACGCGGGACGTCCCATGCTTCAGTTCGAGTCGGACCGTTGAACACAGGATGTTCGAGCGACGGGAGAAGTCCATGCGCAAGCCTCTACAGACGGGCGCTATGTTGATGGCACTTGCCCTTGGCGGAAACGCAGCCGCTCATCCGGACATCGCGAGTTGCTGCTTTCGAGAATCTGATTCGGGCGAGAGTTGGGAAAGCCACGCGGCAAGCGTATCGCGGCCAATGGCGACCGGCGATGACAGGAACGTGGCAATCCCGGATGTGTCGCTTCCCGAGGATTCGTTCCGTCCCATCGAACGCGTGGCTCCCGGCAGACTGGATAAATCGGTCAGTTACGTGAGCACGGTTCGCGAGGGCGTGACGAACAGCAACGTCGATGACGGCAGACCAGCCCTCCATCCGTCGACGCCGGACACGGCGGCGACGCTCCCTGCCACGATGGGTGCGCCGCGTGTTGTCCTGGATGGCACGGCCATGCTCACCGGTAGCTGGCTAAGCAGCGGCCAATACGTACTCACGTTCGTCCTGAACGCCCGGAATTGACGCCAGGCGACTGCCGCCATGTGGCAATTGCGCCCGTTCTTCAAGACGTTCGAAGCGCCTTGCGGCGAAGCTGGCCGACCGATAGCCACAACGCAGAAACGAGAAAGTAGACGGCGCCTACGGCTGCGTAGCCGGCCACCCTGCTAATCGCGGAATGCGTCGGCGCGCCGCTTTGCATCAGGAAAAATGCCCCTGCCAATGCCGACTGTCCGCCGCTCAGGATCATCGCCCATTGCGCGCCAAGGTGTTTCCAACGGCGGACGGCAGTGGCGAGTTGAAGCAATCCGGAAAGTATCGCCCAGGCGCCGAATACACCCAGCACCCAGTTCAATCCCAAGGCCACCATCACCGCAACCGTTGCAACGGCACTGATGATGACGTTGATGGTTTGAGTAGGATTGTCAGCCATCCCACCGTTACGCGACGCGTCGATGTAATTGGCCAGAGCATCCCACGCGGGATACACGACCAGCAGTGCAACTGCGGTGACCGGGAAGTGCTGCCCGACGGAGAAAGCCAGTACGACCCAGACAACGGAAAATGCAGTCCGGACGAAATAGTAGCGCGTGAGCCAGCGTTCGTTCTGAGCTCGAGTGATATCTTCCTGACGATCAACCATTGCAACTCCCTAACGGATTCTAATGAACGTGCCGAAGGGAAGGATCGCACTGGATTGGAGCCGGTGGCATCGGTCAAATGACCGACCATGGGCGGGCGTGCGTTGTGCGATAGACGTGCGTAATGGAGGCCTGGTAAGAAATATAAAATGATTCCGGCTTCATTTAAATGGTGCCGCGTAAGGCGATTCGATTCTCACGATTCATTCTAAAAAGGCACCGTTTCCGTGCGGGGCGCGCCAGTCATATGGTTTCGGTCATTTTTTCCACGAAGCGCCGGGCAAATGCAGGTTTTACCATTGCATGAAAATGCCAGCCGCATATTTAACCTTTTTTGAATCGCTTTTGATGATCATTTAAAAATTATTGGGTCGCCTGTTCGTTTTAATCTTGTAAAATCGCGCGCATTAATCAGCAACAAACAAGAAGAGGCGTTATGGGGGCGCAGGATATTATCGCGGCCGTCACGGGTGGGCTTGCGCAGGGCGACCGGTTGTTGAAGCTGGATACGCCGCTGGGCGGCGACCTGGTTGTGCCGCAGCGGGCGGTGGGCAGTTCGCGCATCGGGAGGCACTTCGATTTCACCGTCGACGTCGTCTCGACTTCTTCGGGCATCGAACTTAAGAAACTGATCGCGCAGCCCGTCACGCTCTGGCTACAGCAGTCTGACAAGTCTTATCTGCCTCATAACGGCTTCGTGCACACCGCACGCCGGCTCGGCTCTGACAGTGCGCTAACCAGTTATCAGATCGGGTTCGCATCGTGGATGCATTTTCTCAAGTTCCGGCGCGACCAGCGTATCTGGCAGGACATGAGCGTCGAGGATATCGTCAGCGATGTGTTCAACGCGCATCCTCAAGCCCAAGGGCGATTCCGGTTTGAACTGTCGAAGCCGCGTCCCATACGCTCGTATTGCCGGCAGGACGAGTACGACTGGAACTTCGTGCATCGGTTGCTGGAGTCGGAAGGCCTGTATGGTTTCTGGCAGCAGGCGCAGGACGGCAAATCCCATACGCTGGTGATCACGGACAAACTCTCGGCGTTCGTCGCGATGTCACCCGGAACGGTGCAGTTTTATCGCGCGGGAACGAACAGCGAAGCGGATGCGCTCACGCAATGGTCGGGCACGCGCACGCTTCAAAGCGCGCTGCTGACCACGCGCACGTTCGACTACAAAAGCCCGTCCAGCGTATATAACCCGAAGGGCACCAGCACTCCCACGATGCCCACGCAAGGTGCGTTGCCTGCGCAAGCCGAGGTCTACGAATACACGGGCGCTTACACGTATGGGCCGCAGGATCGCGGTGACGCGCTCTCGCGCATCCGTGTGGAGGAATGGGAGTCACAAGCGAAGCGCTTTCACGGAGCGGGAGGCGTGCGTGGCATCGACGCCGGACGGCGCTTCTCATTGAGCGGGCATCCCGATCACGACCGTGATGCTGCCGGTCAACGGGAGTTTGCCGTGATCGAGACCGTCTGGACGATTGAGAACAACCTGCCTGTCAACCGTGATGCGCCGGTGTTTCCTCATAGCCTGCAGGCGTCGGTGGCGGCCGTCCGTGCGCGGCATGAAGGTGCGACGGCGGCCGGCCCGGTGTCCGTCAACGGATCGGAAGGATTCTTCCGGGTCGATATCGAGGCGCAGCGCACGACGGTGCCGTATCGCAGTCCGCTCGAGCACGAAAAGCCAGACGTGCAACTCGAATCGGCAATCGTTGTCGGGCCGGGGAACGAAGAAGTCTATAGCGACGAACTGAATCGCATCAAGGTGCGCTTCATCTGGGACCGGCTCAATAGCGGAGACGAACGCGCGTCGTGCTGGCTGCGCGTCGTGCAATCGGATACGGGTGGCCGTTATGGCGGTGTGCATCTGCCGCGTGTCGGCGAGGAAGTTCTTGTCGATTATGTCGATGGCGATTGCGACCGGCCGATCGTGGTTGCCCGGATCTACAACGGCGCGATGAAGCCGCAATGGCATTCGAACGGCTTGCTGTCCGGTTACCGGTCGAAGGAATTCGGAGGCAGCGGATACAACCATCTGGTGATGGATGATGCGACCGGGCAGAATCGCCTCCAGCTTTATAGCAGCAGCGCGAATTCGTCTCTGCATCTGGGTTATCTGATTGCACAGAATGGAAACGAGCGGGGCGCCTATCTGGGCAGCGGGTTCGACCTGAAGTCGGACGCGTATGGCGCGGTGCGCGCGGCGCAAGGTCTATATGTCACAACTCACCCTGTAGTTAGCCAGCCACTCGATGTGCGCGCGGCGAGTTCACAACTGGTGAATGCCGGGAGCGTGCTGGGTGCCATGTCAGATGCGAGCACGACGCATCAGGCGGAGAGCCTTAAGGATGGCAGCGACTCGCTGAAGTCCTTGACGGATGCAACGCAAGATAGCGTAGCCGGTTCTTCGTCTGGCGGTAACACGGCGGGCGGCGGCACGGGCAGTGCGGCAGCGTTCCGTGATCCCGCGATGCTGATGGCAAGTCCGTCAGGCATTGCCTTATCGACGGGACAATCAATACATATCGCGGCCAATGAACATATCAACCTTGTCAGCGGACAGAGTGCGTACTTGGCAGCGGGCCATGCGTTCGTAGCGAGCGTTGCCGAAAAGCTCAGCCTGTTCACGCTGAACGCCGGCATGAAACTCTTTGCGGCCAAAGGCAAAGTTGAGATTCAGGCCCATTCTGGCGACATCGAACTGACCGCGCAGAAGGCCTTCAAAGTACTATCCGCGACGGAAAATATCGAAGCGGCGGCCAAGCAGGAGATCCTTCTCACATCGGGTGGCGCGTACCTGCGGATCAAAGGTGGAAACATCGAGATTCATGCGCCGGGAAAGATCGACATCAAGGGCAGTCAACATTCATTCGCTGGGCCGACGGGCGATGCGTACCCGCTGCCTTCGATGCCTAAGTCCATCTGCATTCCCTGCCTGCTCGCCGAATACTCGCAGGGCGCGTTGCTGGGTACGAAGTGAGTTCGAACGTGCCCACACTCAGGACTATGACGGCCGACGCGCTGGAGCAGGAAATTGTCGGTTTCCTTGCCCGCGACGCAGGCCGGCCGCTTTACGCCTTCGTATATGGCGTCGCCTATCCGACGCTTTTCTCTGCGTTGGCGGGCAGGGCGCGAGGCTTTCCGGCAACCTCGAATATCGAACTGGTGTTCGACGCCGCTGACGACACGGGTGCAAGGCAATTCGGACCGTTTGTCATCCCGATCGAACCGTCGCGACGGGATGTGGTACGCGAGCTATGCGAGAAATGCGTGGAGGATCCGCGCGGGCTCTCTTTCATCGTCTCACCGCTTTCGCTGCAACGGCTTGTCGAGGCAATCAGGAATAGACTGGATGCCGTGTGCGACGATGGAACGGAGTGGCAGGTCAAACTGTTCGACACGCGCGTGATACCCGTATTGGCACAGGCATTGACGCAAGCACAGTTGACGTCGTATCTCGCGATGGTCGACGAATGGTGGTATCTGGATCGCAAGCGCTCGCTTCAGAAAGTGATCCATGGGTTTCAGGCCAATGCGGACCACCGTTCGCCACTGAGGTTGAATGATCGACAGGTCAGCATCTTTACCGACGCGGGATTAACCGATTCGATTCTTTACATGTTGGCGCAGACGGATGACGACCTGCTTGCGATGATCGACGAGTCGACCCGCTACGACATCGTAGCCAATGCGCTGCACGGGGCGACCGAGCGGGAAAAGAACAGTTCCTTGCTGCTGGCTGACCGGGCACGTTGCGCACTGATCGCATTTTGTGAGGAAAAACTCGAGTGATGCATTTGAGAAAACTGCTCAAGGTTGGCATTCTTGTCGGAGTCGGTATTGTGGAATCTTCAAGTTTGACGGGTTGCGCGAAAGAGCCGTATGAGCTCGAACTCGTGGGGTATGACTACACGAACCGGGCTTTGCTCGACTTCGCGGTGAACGGCATTTCGGGCGGCAACATATTCCTGAGCACAAAGACATCGGGCGGCGGCAAATACGCTTGCTGTGTCCGGCTCGATCGCTCGACGAAAACACCCTTCATGGTCGACGTCGAATACATGCGCGAAGCGCTGGTGGCCTATCCCTCGGACAAGATCGTCGAGCCCGCCGACCAGGACCATCTGAAGGCACGCGTCGAAGTCAAGGGGCCTATTCCTGAGAAACCTGCGTATCTCGAAGTGCACTTCTATCCGGATGGTCATATCGAAGGTGCGATTTCGGGTGACGACGGACCTTCGCCGCCGCGTTTGAAGCTCGAACGCCGCTTGCCCTACGTTCGCTGACGGGGCGGGCATGCTTGACGATACCCAGCTTACACCGATGGCAGGACTGCGCCCGCTGTCGCTCGAAGAGCGCAGGCAACGCGCGGCCGCGATGGCTTGCCTCGACCCGTCGAAGAAGCCCGGCACGCCCGACTGCTCGCAAACGGTCTGGATTTCGGTCTTCTTTGATGGCACAGGCAACAATCGTTTCAACGACACACCGAAGCTCAAACACAGCAACGTCGCGCGGTTGTTCCTGACGCATCCGGAAAGCGATGACGAACTGGGTAAATACGCGATCTATGTTCCGGGTCTCGGCACGCCGTATCCGGAAATCGGCGAGCACGGCTACAGTACGATGGGGCTCGGCGTGGCGTCGGGCGGCGACGCACGGCTTGCGCGGGCGCGCGCCGATTTCGATAAGCTGGTTGCGAAAGCCAAAGCGCGCGCAAAGAATCCGACACAGCCGATCCGGATGATCAATCTGGCGCTGTTCGGTTTTTCGAGGGGCGCGGCGCTTGCGCGCGCATTTGCGATTCAAGTTGCAAAGGACTGTCGCCAGGGTGCGGGCGGCTGGACATATCAAGGGCATCCCATTCGCCTGTATTTCATGGGACTGTTCGATACCGTCGCTTCGGCGGGTGTGCCCGCAGGCGCCAAAACCTATGACCACAGTCCACTCGTCAGAATTGGGACCTATGTGATCTCGCCGTTGGCGGGCATTGGATTGTCCTTCACGAATAAAGACGGTCACTACGAGTGGGCGAAGGATCTGCGCATACCGGCAATGGTGGAACAGTGCGTCCATTACGTCGCCGCGCATGAAGTCAGAGATTCGTTTCCGCTCGATTCCGTGCGCGACGGGAAGCACTATCCGGCCAATGTTCACGAGGTCGTCTATCCGGGTGTGCATTCGGATGTCGGCGGCGGTTACGCGCCAGGGGAGCAGACGCGCGCCTTGAAGGACGAAGACAAGCTCAGTCAGGTGCCTCTTCTACATATGTATCGCGCGGCGAGAACGGCGGGCGTGCCGTTGTCCGCGCTTGAAACATTGGGTCCGGGTATCAAGGGGACGTTCGCTGTCTCGTCAAGGACGGCGGCACTGTTCGACTCGTATATGAGCCGCGCGCAGGCGAGTGGCCCCATCGAGAAGGCGACGTCGGATCATCTCTACCAGATGTATATCGCGCGCAGCTATCTGTCTAAGCTCACGAATGACGAGAAAGCGCAGGCACGGGTGACAGCCTCCGAGCAGGTGCTTGCTGAGACCCACAATAACGACCTCGTGCCGAACGTCAGGAAGGAACTCGCCATTGTCACGGCGGATGGCAACGCGGTTAACGAGGCCACCGCCGCCGCGGAGACGAGGCGGCTCAATGGTGGAAAGCTCAGCTTGCGGGAAGAGACGCTTGCAAGAGCCTATGAAGATGTCACGTTGATCGTCGGACCTGCGGGCCAACGGGACCAGTTGCTCGAATTTTTCGACTATCTGGTCCACGATTCCGTCGCCGGTTTCGCGAAAGACTTTTCCAAGTTGCAGAACTGGCGAATGATGTACTTTGGTCAAGTCGCTTATGAGCCGGCGAATGACTGGAGTCTGTCGGGGCCCGCATCGCCGCTTTAGAGGTCATGCAGACGCCACACGGATTTTCGTAAAACGCGTTGTTCTTCGCGGTCAGATAGCAATTGCAAAGCGCGAAGGCACGATCCCGAATCAGCTGCAACGCGACGAACCGTTTCCTTGTCCCAATAGATGCACTGCCCTGTCTCAGGTGGGGTCAGGATTCGATGGAAATCCACAGTCAGGGGACTGGACATGGATCGGGTCGAGAAATCCGTTTTCATCAGCTATCGCCGCACTCATGCGCCGCGGGCATTGGCGGTTTTTCTGAACCTGACGCAGCACGGATATGACGTATTTTTCGACTATTAGGGCATTGCTAGTGGCGACTTCGAGACTGTCATCCTCGAGAACATCAGAGCCCGCGCGCACTTCCTGATTCTGCTCACGCCTTCTGCCCTGGAGCGCTGTGATGGGGCCGATGACTGGTTGCGCCGTGAAATCGAAGTCGCCCTGAACAATCGACGCAACATCGTGCCGCTGATGCTGGAGGGTTTCGATTTCGGCACCCCGGCGATTGCAAACCACCTAACTGGCAAGATCGACGCGCTTAGGCGCTACAACGCGCTGCGCCTACCAATGGAGTATTTCTTCGAAGCCATGAGCCGCCTGCGCGACAGACACTTGAACGTGCCGCTGACGGCTGCGATTCACCCTGCCTCAATGACCGCGCAAAAGGCCGCGAAAAAAGATCAGGCGTCGGCTGCCACGGCTGTCGCGGTGGATGGGAACGAACTTACGGCGCAACAATGGTTCGAACAGGGCTTCAACGCGACGGATCCGAACGAGAAGGTGCGCTGCTATAGCGAAGTTATTCGTCGTCTGCTGTGAACCGGATCAGAGGCGAAGTTCAGGCAGCCACTGCCGATTACCAGAAATACCTCAACCTGCTTGGCAGTAAGAGAGAGGGGGAAAAGGCATAGCATAAGGGTGAGAGCAGGACGGCCGGTCTGCCAAATGGTCGTCGCCGCTTTAAACGGCGTCGAAGCGCTCTTTTCAGGTCGCTCCGCACACGGTGCAGTCAGCGTGACTGCGACACCAGCCTCACGCCTTTCGTCCCCCTCGCTTCTTCCGGGCAAAAATCGCAGCCCCCGTTTCAACCGGAATGAATGGCGCCTGAAAATGATCGATCAGAAAATCGATAAATGCCCGTGCGCGCGCAGTCTGGTTCCGCTGGCTGGGATAGTAGACAAACAGATCCGCCGACGGCAATACCGTTTCCGGCAGAACCAGTTTCAATCTGCCGCTCTGAACGTACTTCGCCAGATCCCATTCGGAACGAATCAATATCCCATGTCCATCGAGCGCCCATCGCAGCACGATATCGCCGTCGTTGCTCGACAGCGCGCCCTTGACTTTCAGCGCTTCCGTGCGGTCGCCCTGCATGTACCGCCAGACGCCATACGCATCGTCGTTCTGTCGATGAATGATGCAACGGTGCTGAACCAGATCTTCCACGCGCTCCGGTGTGCCGAAACGTTCGAGATATCTGGGTGAGGCGCAGAGAAAGCGCCGATTGCTCATGATGCGCCGTGCGCTAAGCCGGCTGTCGGGTAGTTCGCCGAAGCGGATCGCCATGTCGAATGCTTCCTCGACGAGATCGATGGGCCGGTCGGTCACTTCGAACTGGATCTCGACATTGGGAAACCGTTTGGCGAAGTCGGACACGAGCGGCGCGATCGTCGTGCGCCCGAAGCCGAGCGTCGCGTTGATCCGTAATAGCCCATGCGGGTCGGACCGGGACCCGGATATGTCGTCTTCCATCTGCCGGACTTGCGCGACGATCTGCGTCGCGTAGCGCAGGTAGGTCTCGCCTTCCGGCGTGAGGCTGACACTGCGTGTGGTCCGGTTGACGAGGCGCGCGCCCAGTCTCTGTTCGATCAGCCCCAGCCGCTTGGTCGCCGCCGGCGGCGTGAGATCGAGCGCACGCGCCGCGCCCGACAGGCTTTTCAGCCTGGCGATGAGGATGAAAAACTCGAAATCGGAAGCCGGGTCGGTCGTCACTTCGGTTTATTCGCCAAAAGTAAAAAATGAAATGAATTCAGGTGAATTCTAACGTGGCGTTCCGCGGATAAGCTAGTTTCCATTGCAGCCAGACACATGCAAAACGTGCTCAAAACTCAGGAGACGCCATCATGAGAATCGTTGAAATCCGCGAAAAGACCGTTCCGATCAGTTCCCCGATCCGGAATGCCTATATTGACTTCAGCAAGATGACGCTGAGTCTCGTCGCCGTGGTGACGGACGTCATCCGGGACGGAAAGCCGGTTGTTGGGTACGGCTTCAATTCCAACGGTCGCTACGGCCAGGGCAAGCTGATGCGCGAGCGTTTCATTCCGCGCATTCTCGAAGCCGATCCCGCCACGCTCGTCGACGATACGGGCGACAACCTCGATCCGCACAAGATCTGGGCGACGATGTTCACGAACGAAAAGCCGGGTGGCCACGGCGAGCGTTCGGTCGCCATCGGCACGATCGACATGGCGATCTGGGATGCGGTGGCCAAGATCGAAGGCAAGCCGCTGTTCCAGTTGCTGGCGGACCGTTACGGCGATGGCCAGCCCAATCGCAAGATCTTCGTGTATGCCGCGGGCGGTTACTACTACCCGGGCCAGGACCACGAAAAGCTGAAAGACGAGATGCGCAGCTACATCGACCGTGGCTATACGGTGGTGAAAAAGAAGATCGGCGGCGCTTCGCTCGACGAAGATCTGCGCCGTATCGACTCGATCCTGAGCGTGCTGCAGGACGGCCAGAAGCTCGCCGTCGATGCCAACGGCCGCTTCGATCTCGACACCGCTATCCAGTACGCGAAGGCACTGTCGCAATACGACCTGTTCTGGTACGAAGAGCCCGGCGATCCGCTCGACTTCGAATTGCAAGCCACGCTGCGCAATTACTACGACAAGCCGATGGCGACAGGCGAAGACCTGTTCTCGATGCAGGACGCCCGCAACCTGATCCGTTACGGCGGCATGCGCCCCGACCGCGACTGGCTGCAGTTCGACTGCGCACTCAGCTATGGCCTCGTCGAATACCTGCGCACGCTCGACATGCTGCATCAGCACGGCTGGTCGCCGAGCCGCTGCATTCCGCACGGCGGACACCAGATGTCGCTGAACATCGCGGCGGGCCTTGGTCTCGGCGGCAACGAATCCTATCCGGACCTGTTCCAGCCGTACGGCGGTTTCCCCGATGGCGTGAGGGTGGAAGGCGGCTATATCACCATGCCCGATCTGCCCGGTATCGGTTTCGAAGGGAAAGCCGATCTCTTCGCCGAGATGCAACAGCTGTCGGCATAGGCCGCTAATCTTCGGCACGAGCAACGCGCCATCACTATCAACTGTGCTCCACCGCGCGAGTCGTCTCGATTGCAGCAAGCACGCGCATCGACAGTTCCGGACCATGAACGCTCGCAGCCTCGTCATTGGGCACGTTCAGGAACCGCGCGACGATGGCGATAGCCGTGTCGTTGCCCGTATCGACGGTGTCCGTCGCGGCGCGCCGCCACTCATCGTCGTGCTGCATGAAAAGACACAGCGCAAATAGCGCCGACACGACGGGCAGATTCGCGTGACGGCTCGTCACGTGGCGCAAAAGGCTCGCGGCTTCGCGCCATTGCGTCTGGTTGATCAGCAGACGCGCCTCGCACACGTCGGCCAGCGGGCTGTCCGGCTGCCACGCACGCAACGCGCCGAGCATGTCATGCAACTCCGGCATGGCGCCGATGCGCATGCCGCCTGAAAACACCGACATCATCGCGTTGAGCACGGATGGACTGCATTGAAGATTCGACATGGCGGTCTCGCATGAACGGTTGACGATCGAAAGCGGGCACACGCCCGACACTGCATTCTGTGTGCGCCGTCGCCATTGGTCTTTCGGCTGCGCGAAGCGTCGTGCCGCGTGCCGAAGCGCGTCCTCGGCGGGGTGAAGCGGGCACGACGTCCCGGCGCGGTGCGGCGCGTCGACTGCATGCGTCATTCGCGACGCGTCACGCGGCTTCGCGCTGCATGCGTGTGGCGTGCTCACATGAATCTATCGTCGAGGCTGAATCGGGATCGGGCAAAGATCGCCGGTTCGTCTTCTTTTTAACCAGAGAGAATTCGATGAACTCCATTACCCAATCCTTTCTCAATCCCGTGAACTACACGCCCGTCGGCGGCATGACGGGAGGCGCGTCGCAAGCTGTGCCGGGTCAGGGCGGCGACGTCGGCAAGCTGCTGCAGGATCTGTCGCAACTGATCGACGGTCAGCAGAACAACGCGGGCGGCGCGAACAACGTCAGCCAGTTCCTGCAGGATCTGGCGGGCGTGCTCGGTGGTCAGCAAGGCGCACAAGGTGCGCAAGGCGCGCAGAATCCCGCTTCGCCGATGGGCGGGCAGCCCGGTTCGATGCCGCCCGCGGGCTCCGCTACGGGGGCGTCTGCCAGCAACGGTCTGGGCACGGCTGGACAGGGCATGCACGACATCAAGATCAACAGCAAGGCGGGCGGCGACGCACTGCATCTGCAGGAAGACTCGCAGGGCAACCTGTACAACGGGAGCGGCAACAACGTCGGCCATATGGGCGCGGACGGCTCGGTCACGTTGAACTCGGGCGCGACGAAGGAAGCCGCGATTCTCGAAACGGGTCACTCCAACGGCAAGATGAACATCGCGCAGGTGTTCGGCGGCGGCGGGCTGACGAAGCCGGAAACGGGCGATGGCGGCAACAAGGTGTTCGATTCGTCGCAGGTGTCGGTGTCGTCGGGCGATCTGAATCAGAAGAACGACGTCTGATCGGACGCGAGATGCGGCGCGCGAGATTCGTCGGACGCGCCGCTGTTGTGCCGACGCGCTGCTCACCAACGACTCCGCAAAACGCTCAACGCGCGGCCAGCGAGGCCGCCGTCACCGGGATCGCATGCGCAGGATCGCGCCGCCAGCGTTCGATGATTGCGGCAATGCGGCGCGCGTAGTCGTCGCGCAGCGCAGGCGTCGACGAATGATAGGCGCCCACGGCCGTCCACGTGTTGCCGTAGCGCACCACCTGTTTGCGCAGATGCCACGCAGCGATATAGACGTTCTTGCACGGCACCATCAGCGCGTCGCGCCGGATGCCGTATCGCTCCAGCTCCGGCAGATGGATCGAGTTGATCTGCATCACGCCGTAGTCGGTCGAGCCGTTGGCGTTCGCATGGGTCGCGTCGGCGTTGTTGTGCGATTCCTGCCACGCGATCGCGCGCAAGATCAGCGGATTCAGACGTTGCCAGGCGGCGGCATCGTCGAAGCAGTCGGCGCGGGCTGCCGGCGTCGCAAGCGACATCGACGCGCCCAGCAGCGCGCCGGCGAGACGCAATGCGCGGCGGTTCATGCGGCGCTCCGGGGTCATGGCGTCATGCCATCGCGCGAGCGCATGTCGTGCCAGTGCGCGAGCCATGCGTGGTACGCGTCGATGCGCGCCTCACGGCGTGCTTCGGCGAGGCGGTCCTGTTCGAGATGCGCGTCTTCGCGATGTGCTTCCTCGCGATGTGCGTCGAGGCGCCTTTGCTCCGCGCGCGCGGCTTCACGATGTCGCGCTTCGATCCCGTCGTCGGCGGCGTTCACGTTGAGCAAGCCGTCGCGTTGCGCGGTCTGCGCGAATGCGTGAGCGCACAACACGACGGATAGCGAGATGGACATGGCAATGACGGCGCGTCGTCCGGAGAGGCGCATTGAGTTGCTCCTTGATGGTTCGGCATAAGCGGGCGGGATGGGATGCGAACGAGGATACGAGCCACGCCGTATCGAACACCCGCGCGACGCGAAGCATCGATACGGCCGGGCGAAGCACATGGCGGCGCGCTGCGCTTTCGCGTTTGCACATCTGGCTTCGTGCGCCGCGCGGTCCGGCCGCTGAAGAGCTTTTATCGTGACGCCACCAGGTCGACGACGCATTCGATACGGCGCTGCGTCGGCCTTCTCCTCAGAGGACTCGGATGAACACTCTTTCTCTTCTCAACGGCGTGGGTGGTGTGTCGGGGCTGTCGCCCGTCGCGGGCGTGCAGGGCGATGGCGCGTCTCGGGACGCATCGGTTGCGAATCTGCTGAGCGATATCGCGAAGCTGATCGACGGCGGCGGAGCGGGGCAAAGTACGGGACAAGGTGCGGGGACGGCGGGCGCATCGGCGGTCGGCGATAGCGGTCTGTCGCAGTTCTTCGCCGACCTCGCCGCCATGCTGCGCGACCCTGACGGCACGGGCGCGCAAGGCGGGGCGGGCGGCACGCCGTCTGGCGGCTACGATAATTTCGCGGCGATGCCCGGCAGCAGTGCGGCGGCCATCGGCAATGGCGGTGCAGGCAATACGGTCGCAAGCAATACCGCCGCAAGCAATACCGCCGCAAGCAATACCGCAAGCCCGAACGGCGCGCCCGCTTCCACGTCGGCACCGCCTCCGACGCGCGCTGCATCGACAGGCGCCGCACCCGAAGGACTCAGCACCGCGCCGCAAACCCAAGCCTTGTCGCCTGCGCAAAGCAAGCAGACCGCCGACGCCTACGTCAGCAATCTGCAAAAGGACTTCGGGCTTACGAAGGATCAGGCGGCGGGCATTGTCGCGAACCTGTGGCACGAGAGCGGCGGCATGAACTCGGGCATCAACCAGGGCGGCAAGATCGGCGCGCCGGGTTCGAACATGGCCGACGACAACGCGAACGGATACGGAATCGCGCAATGGGGCGGTACGCGCAAGCAAGGTCTGCTCGACTACGCGCGCCAGCACAACCTCGATCCATCGAGCGAGGCCGCGAACTACGGCTTTCTGAAACAGGAGTTGCAGACCTCGCAGGCGGGCGCGATTGCGGCCGTCAAGGGCACGAATAGCGCACAGGCCGCGACGCAGGCCTTCTGCAACGCCTTCGAGCAGCCGTCCGATCCGCAGATGGCATCGCGTCTCGGGTATCTGAACCAGATTCTTGCGTAAGACTTCACGCCGCCCAATAGGCGGCGACGCGCCGTTTGAGGTCGGCGCTCGCACGCCGTTGACGCATGCGCGAAGGGTAGTTCGCATGCGTGAACGGGCGCATCACAACGAGCATGGCGAATGGATACCGGTGGCGGGCGGGTTGCCGCATCGTCGGGCGCGTGCATCGTGTGCCGCGCGGTCGCATTCGTCCTGCACTGTGCCTCTTTCCAATCTGCGCTGTGGTGCTCGAAAGCCCGTTCACGCGGCCATCGGCTGTCGACTGTCGAGCGTCTCGTCATGCCGTGCGACGAACACATAGCCGAGCGAGTAGACCGTTTTCAGCGGCGACTCGTCGCGGCTATCGAGCGCGAGCTTCGAGCGCAGCTTGTAGATGTGCTGTTCGAGCGAGCGGCCCGCGAGGTCGGCGTCCTTGCCCCACACGGCGTTGGCGAGTTGCTCGCGGCTCATCAGCGAGCCTGCGTTCATCAGCAGCAGCCATGCGAGGCTCAGTTCGCGCGCGGTCAGCGCTACGCAACGCTCGCCGAAGCTCACCGTGCGCGCGGTCCGGTCGATCGTGTAACCCGCCACCGTCAACCGGTCGACGACGCGCGAGCCACGGCAACGCGAAATCGAGCGCCGCGCGCGCGCCATGATTTCTTCGACGTTCGCCGTGCCGATCACGACTTCATCGACGCCCGCGTCGAGCGCCTCGATCACGGCTTCGCTGTCCCACGAACGGCCGATCATCATCACAGGCAGATCGGTGCGGAAATGGCAACTGCGCCACTTCAGTGTCGCGAGCGCGGGAATCTGGCTCTGCGTTGCATCGAAGATGACGAGCGCCGCCGAATCGCGTTGCAGGAAGCGGATCAGCGAAAGCTCGTCGGTGAAACGCGTGCAGGATGTGCCGTTCTGTTCGAACGCTTCACTGATCTGTTTGAACAGCACGTCGCTGAAAGTGAAACAGGCAATTCGCATGTGTACTCCATTACCATCGCGGCGCGACCCAGGCGCGCCGATATCCCCCGTCGTTCTGGTCCGAGGCGCCGTCTATGTTTTTGCAGCGCTCTCGTCATACAGAACACCTGATAGCAAGGGGCTATTCCATCCGTTTCTCAATCGGTGGCGAATGCGAATGAACACGCGAAAAGTGCTTGTGGGACAAAGGTTTGCAGCGCGAGCCCCGCGGCATCGAAAGACGCGGCGCAAAAAATCTTTTGTGCTTTAGCGCAGCGAAGAACCGTTCGATCAAACGAAGCGCCATCGCGCACGCGCCCACTATCTGGGTGAGCCGCGCTTACTTGTCTGCTGCGTAGCGTTGCTCTTCATGCACGCGGCGTTCATGCGACTGCGCATACGCGGCGGAACGTGCCTTGAGCAGGGGATCGTCAGACGGCGCAATGCCATCGGGCAGCTTCAGCGGATCGAAGCTGATATCGCGGCATGGGCCGTCGATCTGCGGCTCTTCACGCTGCACGACGAGCGTGCCCACGTCGATCTGCGTGCGGTTCGCGGGCCATTGGCGTGTCGAATCGTTAGTGACGTCGCCCGGTTGCGCGAGCGTGATGATCATGTGCCAGCGCACGGGGCCCTGCCGCAGACGCCCGGCGAGACCGCGCTCCAGAAAATCCGTGTCGTGCGTTTGCGCGGCGGCGAGCGGCGTATAGGCGTCGTCGGGTTCGACGCGCCAGCGCACGTCCTGCGCATGACCGTCGCGATCGATCAGCCGGAATGCCGAGACGCTATAGTACGCGGCATTGTCGAAGCCCGATGAAGGCGGATGATCGCGCAGCCATTGGTCGAAGCGCGCGGCTTCGGGATGCGTCTTCATGAACGCATCCATGCCGGGGTTGTCGCCGTACGTGGTGGCGTCGTGCGCTTGCCGGGAGGCTGCGAGCATGTCGAACAAGGCCTCGGGCGTGCGTACCGGAAAGATAGGCGCGGAGTTCATCGCGGTGCGCCATTCGCCGCCGCCCGGCGTGACGATGCGCAGCGCAAGGCTGCGCACGTTCGAGGCGCCATCGGCCTGCGCGGGATTGCCGCCGCCGATCGACAGGCGTCCCACCACCTGCGACCTGCCCGCTGCGAACACGCTTGCGCGCGAGAGCGGCGCGGCGTTGCCGTTGCTGTCGAAATAGCCGGTCACGCACACGCCTTTAGCGTGATTGCGCCGAAAGCCGGGGTGCTTGCCCGATACGGCTTCGAAGCGATCGACGATCTGGTTCGCCGTGGGCTGCGTGCCGAGCAGGCCGCCGAGGCCATGCGAGTACGCGTACGCGCCTGCAATCGAGCCAAGCGTGACGACGGCGAGCGCACCGCCCGCGACAATGCTAAAGGGAAGTCTGGGCATGAATCGACAACGGATACAACACGCGTCAGTGCGCGCGCGGGATCAAACCGAACCGAACAGCGGATCGAAACGGCGTTCGGCGATCTCCTTGCCAAGCGGCGCGAGATCGCCATTGCTGGTTGCGCCGATCAGCGCATAGCCGAGATTGGACTCGCGCCACGTGACGACGTTCATCGTGTCGATGCGTTGCGACGCGACGGACTGATTCGCCTTGTTTTCCTTGATCACGCACAGCGCGACGGGATCGCCTTTTTGCGGCAGATAGATGATCTGCACGAGAGGGCGTCCGTGGAATTTCAGGCGCTGCACGCGGATGAAGCGCAAGCCCGCCTTGCTGAGGTCGGGCACGCTCAGCGCAATGCCGTCCTCGCTGCGAATCTCGTTGACGGTGCTTTGCGCGTCCGACGAATCAGGCCACAGATGCGCGACGGTATCGCGTGAATAGAGTTGCTGATAGCTCGCGGCGACCTGTACCCACGGCAGCGAGCCCATCGTTGCGGACGCGACTGTCGCGGTGTTGCCAGACGGCTTGCCGGGCGCGTCGAGGCCGACGCCGGGCGCGAGCCGCAGCACGATTGCGGAGCAGAACGCGCCGCCGACGAACGCGACGGCAAGCCACGCCGGCGCGATGCGCAGGCGCGAGCGCACGGGCGCGGAAGGCGGCATGTGCGCGTCGTGTCGGATCGCGGAGTCGTTCGCGCCCGGCGCGTTGCCTTGCGAAGCGGCGGGCGCCACGGCCTGTTCGGCCTGCTGGGCTTGCGCGGCGGCGCTCAGCTTCGCGGCTTGCGTATGCGCGCGGATCAGATCGTCGACACGTCTGGCAAGACTCTCCGGTACGGGCGGCAGTTTCTGCGCGGCGAATGCTTCGCGATAGGGCAGGCGCGACGCCTGGAGAAGGGCGACCTTATCCGCGAACTCCGCGTGTGCGCGAAGTTCGTCCTCGATCTGCTGACGTTCTTGTGGCGATAGTTCGTCGTCGACATACGCCATCAGCACGGTATCGTCGACTTTCATACGCTCGGGCCTTGGTAGGGAGTACCGCAACACGCTAAATCAATCATGTCACAGCTATCTGAACAACAAGTATAACGTCCTGTCCACGCATGGGGGCAATGCTCCGATCCGACGTGCTTCCGCGCGAAGAACCTTGCATGCCCCGTCAACTCGCCACGGGCCGCTCGGGCAGCGGCGCCTGGCTGAACATCGCGTCGACATCGCGCTTCGCGATCAGCTTGCCGAGCTTGTCGAGATCGACCTGGCCCGCCGTGCCGATCAGCGCGTAGCTCAGCTCCGACTGCCGCCATGTAACGACGTCCATGTCGTCGATTTTCTGCTGCGCGAGCGACTGGTCGGGCTTTGCGTCCTTCACGACGCACAACGCGACCGGGCCGCCCGTTTGCGGCAGATAGACGATCTGCACCAGCGGCTTGTCGTGAAAGCGCAGCCTCTGGATGCGCTTGAACGTCAGGCCTTGCGCGCTGAGATCAGGCACGCGCACGGGCAAACCGTCGATCTGATGGATGTCGGCGACGGTTTTTGCCGACACGGCCGCGTCTGTCGCGACGGCCACCGTGTCGCGCGAATAGAGCGCCTGATAACCGGCGGCGGCCATCACCCACGGCGAAGCGGGTTGCGCGGACGCGACCGTTGCAGCACCGCCCGGCAAACCCGGAAGGCTGGGCAACAGCCGCAAGCCGACCACGCAAGAGAACACGCCTGCCGCGAACGCGGCGGCAAGCCACGGCGCGGAAAAGCGCATGAGCGAACGCACGGGCACGGACGGTGGCAGGCCAAGGTTCGGCGGCGCGACGGCATCGTTCGCGGCGGGATCGGCGGCGGGGCCGGGCGGCACGGGCGCTGTCGCGCTCGCGTGCGTGCGCGACAGCTCGGCAATCTTGCGCGTCAACGATTCGGGCACGGGCGGCAGCTTCTGCTGCGCGAACGCATCGTGATACGGCAGGCTCGATGCGCGGAACAGTTCGATGCGCTCCGCCAGCTCCGGCGAGTCGTCGAGCTCGCGTTCGATCTCGCGGCGTTCCTCGATGTCGAGCTCGCCGTCAACGTAGGCCATCAGCGTGATGTCGTCTACTTTCATGACGCCGAGTCCTTGCCGAGGGTGGCCATTTTCATCGACGGGCCTGGCTTGCTGGCGAACAGCGCACCGATCGCCTGGCGCGCGCGCGACAGCCGGCTCATTACCGTGCCGATGGGAACGTTCAGCGTTTCGGCCGTTTCGCTGTAGCTGAGTCCTTCGACGGCGACCAGCAGCATCACGGCGCGCTGTGCCTCGGGCAGGCGCTGCACGGCCTCGATGATCTGCGCGTTCATCGTGATCTGTTCCGGGGTACGCGCCTTCGGGTCCTCGACCGTTTCGAGAAAGTCGTCGTCCCATTCCATGCTGGAGCGGCTGCGCACCGAACGGGCACGCAGTTCGTTGATCCACGTGGAATGGACGATCGAGAACATCCAGCTAAGCGGCGCGGTGTCCGCCTGCAACTGGTGCGCGCGTTCCAGTCCGCGCACGCAGGCACGCTGAACGAGGTCTTCCGCGTCGTGCTGGTCGCCGGAAATGCGCAATGCGAAAGCCCATAACCTTGGAAGCATCTCGGGCAGCATGCTGGACAAGTCTGCGCCTGTCATTGAAGTCGTTCCTTGCTACTGACTCGTTAGGCTGCCCTCGACGAAGGCATGAGGCCGGTGCGCGGCAAACGTTGGCGCACTCGAAGATACGGACGGAGTTCGAGCCAGCAATTTTAACGTTGATCGAACAATGTTGCTGACGAGCGTTTTCATCGCGAAGCGTTTGCGTTGGGGTCCGAAGCAGAAAGGCACGTGAAAGACGGTCATGGCATGCAAACTCGGCCGCCGCACATTCAATCGGCTAAGATACGGCCGGCCAGTTATTTTCGAACGATGGAGTGTTTCAGTGATTCAAGCGGGCAACGTATTCAAGGACAACCTCGCGCAACTGCCGGGCATCGACGGCATCGAGCGGATCGATCTCGTCGACGGCAAAGGCGCCGTGGTCGCGAGCATCGAGAACAAGCCGGGCAAGCAGGGCTCGGTTGCCGTGTACCACTATTTGCGCAACGCGTTCGGCACGCTCGACGCGAAGGCCGCCGAACATGGTCTCGCCGTGTTCGCCGAACATACGGCCGACGCGCGCAACCGACCGGGCGCGCATCCGAACGTGGACCGGCTGCTGGAGATCGCAGCGGGCGGCGAAGCACTGCGCATCGACGTCGTCGCAGCGGCCTGAGCGCGTCACAGCACGCCGAGCGCCAGGGCCTTGAGCGTGGCCGCTGCGCGCGTCGAGCAGTCCAGCTTGCGGAATACGCTTTCGACGTGCGTGCGCACCGTGCTCGGACTCAAGGACAGATCGCGGGCCACTTCCTTGTTGCTCGCGCCGCGCGATATGCCGCGCAGCACGTCGACTTCACGCGCGGAAAGCCGCGCCGTCTGCGCGCGCGGATTCACGACGCGCCGCGGCGCCACACGCTCGTCGATCAATGCATGGACGACATCGGCGTCGAACCGGCCTAGTGCAGCTTCTTCGTGCAACAGCTTCGCGGCTTCGTCCTGCGTGAGCGCGGCACGCCACGGACGCGTTGCGCGCATCGCGACCCAAGCGGCGCTCGCCGCGAGAATGCGCGCTTCGACCGGCAACGCGGCGCCCGACACGCCGCGAAAATAGCCCGAGCCGTCGAGCCGTTCGTACGCGTATGAGCCGAGTTCGGCCGCCTCGGCGAGCGAGCCTGTCTGCCTTCCCGCGCGCGACGTCCAGTACGGCACGAGACGCGCTTTCTCCCACGCCGCCGGCGACAGACGGGCGGGTGCGTCCCAGACGGGATTCGGCACGGCGGCGCGGCCCACGCCATGAACGAGGCCTGCGCAATAGAGCCGGTTTTGCGCGTTCGCATCGAGTGCGAAGCGCGCCGCGCACGACGCGGCCGTCGCCGCGACGCTGCGCGAATAGCCCGTCATCCACGGCAGTTTGAGATCGATGATGTCCGCTACGAGTTCGACGGGCGTGACGTCGTTCATCTGCTGGGTCATCAGCGCGGCATCGATGGACGCCGCGTCGGCCCGGGCCAGTTCGTCGAGCCATTGCGGCGCGAGCCGGACGGCGAGCCGCGCGAGCTTGTCCGGGTAGCGCGCATCGGCGCGCTGGCCGATCAGCGCGCTCGCGCGGTCGATCCCGTAGGTGCGCGAAAAGATTTCCAGTTCGCCTGCCAGCGCCACGATGAACACGGTGACAGGCACGGCGCTGCCGGCGAGCCGGTCAGGCGTGCCCGTGCCGTCCCATGATTCGAACACGTGCCGCAGCGTGGCTTGCGTGTCTTGCCCGAGACCGAGCATGCGCGCCGCTTCGCCCGATACTTCGCAATGAATGCGCGCAAGCGGCGTCATGACCGCGCCGACATCGCCTTGCAATGCCATTGGGCGCGCCCAGTCCGGCTTGAGCGCGAGCATCGCTTCGCGGCTAGCGACATCGTCGCCGAGCGCTTCCGCGAAGCCCGACGCGTTCGCCGTGCAGCCCGACCAGCGCAACAGCGACGCCTCGCGAACGGCGACCACGGCCGCTTCGCCGAGGTCTGCCGCTTGTGCGAGCCGCATGGCGAGCCATGCGGTGCGGATGGAGTGATCCGTCGGCTGGCCCATGCTCAGATCGCCGATGAAGGCGAGCGCCTTCACGGCATCGAAGACGCGAACGACGGGGCCGCCGGATGAGCCTGACGAGGTCTGCATAACGGTACGGGTCTTTTATCGAGCCTCACTATACCGCGAGCGTTTTCGCGCGCGATCGGTCATTCGACCGATACCCGTGGATATAGGCGTCTGCGGAGCGTCGCCTGAATGTGCGGCGCGGTTAATCCATTCAACGAAGGCGTTCGGGGCCGCGCTCGCATGCCCTCCCAAAAAATGATCACTTTGCGCAAATTGATGAGCGAATTGCGCAATTCGATCAAACGGTCTACACTCCAAACTGATCGATTCGATCGAGTGATGACTGTTTCAATCAAAATCGCGGATAGACGCGGCGCCCAATAAGGCCAGGAGACTCGCATGGTTCAGATTCCCATCAAACGCTCGATCGAGCGCATCCCCGGCGGCATGATGATCGTGCCGCTGCTCATCGGCTCGCTGGTGGCGACGTTCCTGCCAGGCATGCCGAAGTTCTTCGGCTCGTTCACGAATGCGCTGTTCACGGGCGCGCTGCCCATCCTTGCCGTGTTCTATGTCTGCATGGGCGCGAGCATCGACGTGAAGGCCACGCCGTATCTGATGAAGAAGGGCGGCGCGCTGCTCGTGACGAAGGTGGGCGCAGCGGTGATCGTCGGCGTGATTCTCGGGCATGTGCTCGGCGAGCATCCCGTGTCGTCGGGCCTGTTCGCGGGTATCTCGACGCTCGCCGTGGTCGCGGCGATGAACGATACCAACGGCGGTCTCTACATGGCGTTGATGGGCCAGTATGGGCGCTCGGAAGACGTCGGCGCGTACACGCTGATGTCGCTCGAATCGGGTCCGTTCCTGACCATGGTGACGCTCGGCGTCGCCGGTCTGTCGGCGTTTCCGTGGCAGACGCTGGTGGGCAGCATTCTGCCGCTCGCGCTCGGCATGCTGCTCGGCAACCTGGACCGTGAAATGCGCGACTTTCTCGCGAAGGCCGTGCCCGTGATGATTCCGTTCTTCGCGCTGGCGCTGGGCGCGGGCCTCGATCTCCACAAGGTCTGGCAAGCCGGGCTGCTCGGCATCGGCCTTGGCATTGCGGTGGTGATCGTGACGGGCATTCCGCTGTACTTCGCCGACCGCCTGACGGGCGGCACGGGTGTGGCGGGTGTGGCGGCAGCCAATACGGCGGGCAACGCGGCGGCCGTCCCCGCGCTCGTCGCGGCGGCGAACCCGGTGTACAACGAAGCGGCGCAGAGCGCGACGCTGCTGGTCGCCGCCTGCGTCGTGGTCACGGCGATCCTGTCGCCGATCCTCACCGCGCAGGTGGCGAAGCGCTATCAGCAGCGCCAGCAAGGCGCGCGCACGAAGAATCGCGAAGGGCTGGCACGATGAAGATTCTGATTCTCGCGGACGACCTGTCGGGCGCCGCGGACTGCGCGATCGGTTTCGCGAGCGCGGGGCATCGGACGGTCGTCACACTGGAGGCGACGCGCACGCCCGCGCACGACGGCGCGGACACGATCGCCGTCGATACCGACACGCGCCGTCTCACGCCTCGCGATGCAGCGGCACGCACGTCGGCGGCGTACGCCGAGATGAGCGCGCGCGATCAGCGGCTCTACAAGAAAATCGATTCGACGCTGCGCGGCAACTGGGCAGCGGAAGTCGCCGGTTTGCAGGCGCTGGCGGGCATGGCAATCGTCGCACCGGCATTTCCGGCGACAGGCCGCACGGTACGCGAAGGCCGTGTGTTCGTGCACGGCGAGCCGCTCGAACAGACGGCCACATGGAAGCTGGAGCATGCGGGCGTTCCCGCCGGCATCGCGGCGCAACTCGAAGCCGCCGGTCTGACAACGGACCGGCTCGACGCCGAGGCGCTCGCAGGCGAACCCGAAACGCTCGCCGTATGCATCGGCGCAATGGCGGCGAACGGCGTACAGGCGTTGATCGTCGATACACAAAGCGAGGCGGCGCTGCGCGCGCTGGCCCGCGCCACGCTGCAAAGCGATGCGGCGTTCTTCTGGGTTGGATCGGGCGGGCTCGCGCGCGAGATCGCAGCGCTCGATTCCCCTGCCGATGCTGAAGGACGCAAGTCCGGCAGCGGCACGTTTCCCGGCGGGCCGATCCTGATTCTGGTGGGCAGCCTGTCGGCTGTCAGCGAGCGTCAATGCGCGATGCTGCGCGAGCGCGGCGGCGTCGAGGAACTGATCGTGCCGCCCGTCGTGCTGCGCGAAGGCGAGCGTCATCGTGACTGGCGCGCGCTGCGGGAACAGATCGGCGTATCGCTGCAGGCGGGTGTCGATCTGCTGCTGCGCATCGGCCGCGACGACGCGTTCGATCCCGCCGAAGGCGCGCAGCTGTCGGCGGCGCTCGCGGCGCTGGTCGAGCCGCATTTCACCAAAACGGGCGGCCTGATCGCGACGGGCGGCGAGACCGCGCGCGCAATGCTGGCCGCCGCGCGTATCGGCAATCTGCAGTTGCTGGCCGAAGTCGAAGCAGGCGTCGCGGTGGCGAGGCCGCTCGACGCGACCCGCGCGCATTGTCCCGGCGTCGTGACGAAAGCGGGCGCTTTCGGCACCGATCACGCGCTGTATGCCGCATGGTTGACCCTGCGCAATGAAACCGAACGCGACGTCGTTTCACACTGACGTCCGCGTATGAACAGCACGTACCCACGAGATCACATCATGAGCAACTACCTTCCCGTAATCGGCATCACGATGGGCGATGCAGCGGGCGTCGGCGCAGAAGTCGTCGTCAAGAGCCTCGCGCACGCGTCGGTCTACGCGCAATGCCGTCCGCTCGTGATCGGCGACGCGAAGCGCCTCGAACGCGCGAACCAGATCGTCGGCGGGACCATGACGATTCGCCGTATCGAGGACGCATCCGATGCACGCTACGAGCAGGGCACGATCGACTGCATCGACCTCGGCCTGATTCCCGACGATCTGCCGTTCGGCCAGCTGTCGGCCGTGGCGGGCAATGCCGCGTATCAGTACATCAAGCGCGCGGTCGAACTCGCGCAGGCGGGCGAGATCGACGCGATCTGCACCGCGCCGCTCAACAAGGAAGCGCTGCACGCAGGCGGGCACAAGTATCCCGGGCACACGGAGATGCTCGCGCATCTGACGGGCGTCGACGAAGTATCGATGATGCTCGTGGCGCCGCAACTGCGCGTGATCCACGTGACGACGCACATCGGCATCATCGACGCGATCCGCAAGATCGAGCCGGGCCTGGTGCAGCGGACCATCGAACGCGGCAACGCGACGCTCGTGAAGGCGGGCATCGAGCATCCGCGCATCGGCGTGTGCGGGATCAATCCGCATGCGGGCGAAAACGGCCTGTTCGGCTACGGCGAAGAAGAAGAGAAGATCATCCCCGCCGTGAAGCTGCTGCAGGAACGCGGTCTGGACGTCACGGGCCCGCTGCCCGCCGACACGCTGTTCTTCCGCGCCGGTCGCGGCGACTTCGATCTGGTGGTCGCGATGTACCACGATCAGGGCCACGGCCCCGTCAAGGTGCTCGGCCTCGAAGCGGGCGTGAACGTGACGGTGGGGCTGGAAGTGATCCGCACGTCGGTCGATCACGGTACGGCATTCGATATCGCCGGCAAGGGTGTCGTCGACGAAGGCAGCATGCTCGAAGCGCTGCGCCAGGGCGCGGAACTGGCGACGCGCAGGTGATTGCCAAAAGGGGCTGGTGTAAGATCGAGCCCCCTTCCCAGACTCTCGAGAAACGTGAAGAAAACGACCGACCGTCATCAGGCGATTCTCGAACTCGTCCGCACGCGCGACGCCAACGTCGAACAGTTGTGCGCGGCGCTGAACGTGTCGGAAGCAACGATCCGGCGTGACCTGACGACGCTGGCAAAACAGAAGCGCCTGGTGCGCACGTATGGCGGCGCGACCGCGCTGGTCGGCGTACATGAACCGGAAGCATCGCTCGAGGAACGCAAGGCCGCGCAGCGCGAACAGAAGGAAGCGATCGCGCAGGCAGCCGCGCTGCATGTGCGCGACGGCGACACGGTATTGCTCGACGGCGGCACGACCTGCGCCAGTCTCGCGTGGCATCTGTCCACCCGTGAAGAACTGCATGTGGTCACCAACAATCTGCTCGCGGTCACGGCGCTCGCCAACGCGCCCGGCGTGCGGCTCACGCTGATCGGCGGCGAGCTGCGCGGCTCCAGCATGAGCACGCTCGGGCCGCTGGCGGAACTCATCCTCAGCCGCCTGACCGTCGATTGCGCGTTTCTCGGCGCGGACGGCGTGGTCGCCGGCTTCGGCCTGTGCGAAGCGTCGGCGCAGCAGGCGTATCTGAAGGAGTGCATCGTGTCGCGTGCAGCGGAGATCATCGTGCTCGCCGATTCCGACAAGCTCGGCCGCGCGCGCCAGCAGCACTGGACGCCGCTGCAACGCGACTGGCGGCTGATTACGTCCGCCACGGCCGACGACGCGCTGCTCGCGCCGTTTCGCGCGCTCGACGAAGTGACGGTCGAACTGGCCTGAGCCGCCTGTGCGCGTGTTTTATCGCTTGCGCGCTAGCCTTTGCAAGGCGGGTCCCGAACACGCTGTCGGGGCACTATCATGGATTGACCAACGTGACGTCAGCGCCCGCCTTCCATGAACACTATGCGGAACTGTTGCATCAAACTGTGCTGGCTCCTGGGCGCGATGCTCGCGGCAGCATCGGCCGATAGCGTTGCGCAGAAGCCGCCCCACGAGCGTCCGCCCTCCGTTGTCACGGTGGGCGTCGGGGGAGGCGGCCTGCCGCCCATCACGATTGTCAATGACGGCCAGCTTTCCGGCGCTGCGGTCGATATTCTGAAGGCCACGCTCGACCCGTCCGCGCAAGTGCGGGTCGTGACTTTCCCCGATCAGCAGTCGGTGACGGCGGCGGCCTGCGCCGGCTCCATCGACGTCGTGCTCACCGTGCAAATGCCCATCGTCGCGCGGCGCTGTCTGCTGCTGTCGCAGCCCTATTTCGATGCCGATTTCGTCGTGGTCGGGCGCGCGGCGGAGGCGGCGCGCAATGGCACAGCGCCTCGACTGACCGGCAAGCGCATCGCCGTGGAAGTGGGCACGTATATCGAGCAGGTGTCCCGCGAGCGCTATCCCGATGCGACGTTCGTGCAAGTGCGCAGTGAACAGGAGGGCTTGCGCGCCGTGCAGCGTAAGCAGGCGGACGTGTTGATCACGCTGCTGCCCGTCGCCGACTATCTGCTGTCGCAGCCGGAGTTCGCCGGACTGGCGGAAATCAACCGCTACCGCGAGACGGAAAGCAGCATCCATTTCGGCTTTCCTCATTCGCGCAAGGCGCTGCGCGACGGCATCGACGAGCGGCTCGGCGCGCTGCCTGACGACGTGCGTCAACGCATTCTGAGCCGCTGGATGAGCGCGGGTCCGATCTCCAGGGAAACCGCCGGGCCGTTTTTTCTCACTGACGACGAGCGCGCGTGGCTGCGTACGCTGCCGCCGCTGCGCGTGGCCGTGGACAACGGGCTTCCGCCCTACAGCTACGTCGACGACAGCGGCCAGACGCACGGCATGGCGCAGGACTATCTGCGCTATCTGTCGAACCAGCTGGGGATCAGCTTCATACGCGCCCATGAGGCGAGCCTCGACGCCGCCGTCGATGCGTTGCAGGCGGGGGATCTGGATATGAACGCCGTCGCGATTCTGCGCGATCCCGCCTTGCGCGGCGTGCCGGTGTCGCGCCCCTATGCGACGTTTCCGGTAGTCGCCGTGGGCCGCATCGACGCGCCTGCGTTGTCGCAGATGCGCGACCTCGACAGCAAACGGGTGGCCGTGACGGAGGGCGGCGGTCTACGCGGGCTGGTGATGGCGGCGGCGCCGAAAGCGCGCATCGTGGTGGTGCCCGACGTGGCGGCGGGCATGAACGCGGTCGCCGAGGGGAACGCCGATCTCTACGTCGACGACCTGGCGACGGCCCACTACATGCTGCAGCGCATGCATGGCGGCAATCTGCGCATCGTCGGCTCGGGCGGCGCGGCGCTGCAGACGGGCTTTGCCGTCGCGCCGAAGCTGGCTGTCCGGCTCATGCCGCTGATCGACCGCGCGCTGGCGGCCTTGCCCGACACCGAGCGGCTCGCGATCCAGAACCGCTACTTCGGCGCGAACTACGAGCTTGGGCCGTCGTGGAAAGATATCGCCATGCGCTTCGCACCCATTGCGCTGGCGCTGCTGGCCGTGATCGCCGTGCTGTGGCGCTCGCGCCGCGTGCTGCACAAGGAAGCGCGGGAACGGCGCGAAGCGGAGTTGCGGCTGATCGACGTCACCAGCCAGTTGCCGGCGACGGCGTTTCAGTATCGGCAGGGCAACGGCGGGGGCTCGAAGATTCTCTGGCTGAGCGGCAATACCGTCGACATGTTCGGCAAGACCAGCGCCGAACTGCAAGCGAGCCCGGGGTCGGTGCTCGCCTCCGTGCATCCCGACGACCGCGCCGATCTCGAACGCGAGGCGCGCAACGCCATGCACACGCTCGCGCCCGTGAGCCGCGAACTGCGCGTGCAGCGCCACGGCGCGTACCGGTGGACCCGGCTGCACGCCGTGCCGCATCGGGTCGAGCAGGGCGATCTCGTCTGGAACGGTTACTGGAGCGACGCCGAAGAACAGCATCAGCATGCCGTCGCGCTGGCCGAGGCGCGCGATGCGGCGCAGCAGGCGTCGCGCGCGAAGAGCGAGTTTCTCGCGGCGATGAGCCATGAAATACGCACGCCGATGAGCGCCGTGCTGGGACTGATCGAACTGCTCGCGCACAGCAACCTGCGCCCCGACCAGGCGGTCAAGGTGAAGCTGATCTCGCAGGCGGCCGAATCGCTGCTGCAAATTCTCAACGACATTCTCGATTACTCGAAGATCGAAGCCGGCAAGATCGCGCTGGAGCGGGTGCCTGTCGATATCCGCGATCTGTGCACGAGCACGTTCGCGCTGTTTTTCTGGCGCGCCCAGGAGAAGCGGCTGAAACTGGTGCTGTGCATCGACGCGGCGATTGCGCCCGTGGTGTGGAGCGACGGCGTGCGGCTACGGCAGATTCTCTTCAACCTGCTCAGCAACGCGATCAAGTTCACCTCGGAAGGCAGTATCAGACTCGACGTCGAACTCGCGGGCGAAACCAATGAAGGCAACGAAGGCCACGAAGGCGACGGCAGGCAAACCATTGTCTGGCGCGTGAGCGACACGGGAATCGGCATCAGCCCGGATCAGCGGGCGCGCCTCTTTCAGCCCTTCGTGCAGGCCGAAGCCTCGACGACACGCCGCTTTGGAGGCACAGGTCTTGGCTTGACGATTTCACGGCGGCTGGTGGCCATGCTCGGCGGCACCATCGGCATGTCAGGCGAGGTGGGGCGCGGCACACAGGTGGAGTTCCGCATTCCGCTGGAAGTGAACCAAAGCAGGTTTCAGAGCTATCCGCTGGCTGGGATCACCGTCGGTCTGCGTGTTCGCGAAGCGTCTGTGCTGCGCAGCCTGACTCAGGCGCTGCAAACTTTCGGCGGCACGGTGGCGATCCTCGATCCTGATGCAGCGCTTTCCCCGGATAGCTTGCCGGCGGACTGCCGGCTGATTATCGACGACCAGCTGACAGCGCAAAGCCCGCCGGCGAATCCACCACTCGTGCAGGGCACGCCGAAAAGCGCGATTCAGATGCAGGTGGGCGGCATTCCCGTCGTTCCCACGACTGCAGTCACCAAATCCAGCGGCTATGACCGCATGGGCGACGTCTGCTACCTCTGCGTGTATCCCGTGACGCTCGGCGGCGTGGCTGCCGTATGCAATGCCGTCTTGCACGGGGACGCCGAACTGGGACTGGAATCCGCGGCATCGGCGCTCGCGCCCGCCGCGCCGCGCAGCCGCGCCGATGCGCTGCGCGATCACGCGCTCATCCTGATCGCCGAAGACAACGCGATCAACCGGCATCTGCTGCGGCAGCAACTGGAACTGCTCGGCTGCACGTGCGACACCGTCGAAGACGGCGTGCAGGCGCTGAAGGCGATCGCGTCGGCGGACTATGCGCTGCTCATCACCGACTGTCACATGCCCGAGATCGACGGCTACACACTGGCAACCCGCGTGCGCGAGCGGACGGGTGACGCACGTCGCATGCCCATCGTCGGACTGACGGCGAGCGTGGGGCGGGAAGAGCGCGACGAGTGCCTGGCCGCCGGCATGGATGAATGCCTGTACAAGCCGGCCAAGCTCAACGACCTGCTTGCGTGCCTCACCCGGTTCGCGCCGCAGTGCCTGCAGGGGCACTGCGCGTTGGCGAGCGACGGACGGCCCGCGTCGCCGGTGGACGCGCCGCGCGTCACGCCTCATGCGCCGGGACTTGCCGCAGCGTCGGAGCCAGGCGAACTTCCCGATCTCGACTGGGACGCGATCAATCGGAGCTTCGGCAGTACGGGGCGCGACGAGAAGCTGATAGACATCATCGTCCAGACCATGACGACGGATGCCGACGAGCTCGAAGGCATGCTCGGCGAAGCCGGGCCGGATGTCTTGCGGCAGTGGATTCATCGCGTGGACGGCGCGGCGTCCGTGCTCAGGTACGAACCGCTGAAGCATGCGCTGCAGACGTTTCGCGCCAGCGTGCTGACGGGCGACCGCGCGCTCTACATGGCATCGGGCGAGCAGATGCTGCAGCAGCTGCGGCGGATCACCGATCACGTCGCGCGTCAGGTGTAGCGGCGGCGAGGGTGGCTCGCGTGCTTCATGTCTCGAAGCGGTTGCCCGCGTCGCGCAGACGCCGTATGCCGCTGTCGAGGTGCGCCCGCGCGCTTTCCTTGTCGCCCAGACGCATCTGCTCGTACGCGCGCTGCGCGATCTCGTGCGGCACGGCCTTGAGCGGACGGTTGCTCTGCATCGCCTTGAGTTGCACTTCGGCGGCGCGCTCCAGGTAATACAGATCGTCCCACGCCTCGGCGATGCTTGCGCCCGCCACCATCACGCCGTGGTTCTTCAGAAACAGGATGTCCGCGTCGCCCATGGCAGCCGCGATGCGGTCGCCTTCGGATGTATCGAGCGCGAGGCCGTTGTAGTGCTCGTCGACGGCGGTGCGGCCGTAGAACTTCAGCGCCGTTTGTCCGAGCCACAACAGCGGCGGTCCTTCGATCAGACACAACGCGGTCGCGTTCGGCATATGCGTATGAAACGCGGCCTTCACGCGCGGCATGGCCCGATGCAACTGCGCGTGTATGTAGAACGCGGTCGCTTCCGGGCTGCCGTCGCCTTCGATCACATTACCGTCGAAATCGCAGACCAGCAGGCGCGACGCGGTGACTTCCGAAAACGCGAAGCCATACGGATTGACGAAGAACAGATCGTCATGTCCCGGCACGACAGCGGAAAAATGATTGCACACGCCTTCTTCAAGGCCATGCTGCGCGGCGAGCTGAAAACACGCGGCCAGTTCGATGCGGGCCGTGTGCACCGCGTCGGAGTCGAGCGCGGCGCGACGCGCGACAGCGGCCGTATTGACGTTGAGCGTATGTGCCATGACAGGTCCTTTGCACGTTTCACCAGCCGAGCGACGCGAACAGCGGCGGCACCCGGTCGAGCGTCGCAAGCGTGGCGTCGGGCGTGTAGTCGGGCAGGCGCTGGCGGCCCGTGCCGCGGTCTATCCACACGCAGCGAAAGCCGATGTCGCGCGCCGCCGCGTGATCCAGATGCGGGCTTGCGCAGATATGCACCACGTCGTCGCGCGATACGCCTAGCTGTTCGTGAGCATAGTCGAAAAGCCGCCGGTCGGGTTTGTAGGCGCCTGCCTGCTGCGCGGTAATCACGCGGTCGATATAGCCGCCAAGCTGCGCGACGTTGCCGGCGATCACGTCGTCGTCGGTATTCGACACGATGCACAGCCGGTAGCCCGCTTCCTTCAGCGCGCGCAGCGTGCCCGTCACTTCGGGGAAGGGCGGCATCGCGGAGATGCGGCTGGTCAGCAGGCGGATGTCGTTGTCGTCGGCGCGCAGATCGAATTCCTCCAGTGCGATGCGCAGCGCGTGGCCCGCGACTTCGCGGAACGAGCGGTGCGGTGGCGTCTGCTCCAGCGCGTGCTCGTGCCTGTCGTAGACGGCGATGAACGCACGCGGATCGATCGCGGCGGCTTGTTTGGCCGCGAGGATCGCGGTGACGGCGTCCAGCAGCCCTTCGTCCCATTGAATCAGCGTGCCGTAGCAGTCGAAGGTCAGCCACGACGGGCGCGGTGTGTTGCCGAGTGACATGAGCGGTTCCTTGTTCATGGATGTCGATAGGGAACACAGACTAAGCCGCGCGTTGCATATTGGGAAATTAAATTAGAATGACGTGCTCAGTGGAAATGTAAATATGAGGCCTTCGCCATGCTCGATCTCGAACTTCTGAAGACGCTGGTTTGCGTGGTGGACGAAGGCAGCTTCACACGGGCCGGCGAGCGCGTGCACCGCACCCAGTCGACGGTCAGCCAGCAGGTGCGGCGCCTCGAGGAACTGGTTGGCCGCACGCTGCTGATGCGGGACCGCACGGGCAACCTGGTGACCGCGACCGAGCACGGCGAGCTGCTCACGCAATATGCGCGCCGCCTGATCGCGCTCTCGCAGGAGGCGCAAGACGCGCTCGCGAGCGACGTCTGGCGTACGCCTATCCGTATCGGCGTGCCGGAAGACTTCGACGCGAAGCGCATGGCGTCGATCTTGTCGGGCTTCGTCAAGGCGCGGCCCGAAGCGCGGCTCGAAACGGTCGCGGGCATGAGCGCCGATCTGCACCGCAAGCTGTCGGGCGGCGAGATCGAGATTGCGCTCGTCAAACGCGAGCCGGGCAGCGGGCCATGTCTCGCATCGTGGCCCGAAACGCTCGTGTGGGTGCGCGGGCGCATGATCGAAGTGCCGCCCGAGGACGGCGAGCCGATTCCGCTGGCGTTGTTTCCGCAAGGCTGCGTGTACCGCAAGCGCGCGATCCGCAGTCTCGATCATTCGCAGCGAAGCTGGCGCGTCGCGTTCGGCAGCCATAGCCTGACGGGCATTCAGGCGGCCGTTGCTTCGGGCCTCGGCATTACCGTGCTGCCCACCACGGCCGTGCTGCCCGAGCATAGCGTGTGCTTCGACCTGCCGCGTCTGCCGCCCACCGAGCTCGCGCTCGTCGGCGCGGGCGGCGCGATGAACGCGGTGCAGTCGGCGCTGGTGGATTTTCTGCGCGAGGCGGTGCCCGTCTAGCTCGCGCCGCGCTGCGTGAAGAAACGGTTTTCGGGACGCGGCAAGCCGAGATGGTCGCGCAGCGTCGTGCCTTCGTACGCGCGCCGGAAAATGCCGCGCCGTTGCAGCTCGGGCACGACTTTATCGGCGAAATCGTCGAGGCCGCCGGGGAGATACGGAAACATCACGTTGAAACCGTCCGAGCCGCGCTCGGTCAGCCATTGCTCCATCTGGTCGGCGATGGTCGCGGGCGTGCCGACCATCTCCAGCCCCGAATAACCGCCAATGCGCTGCGCAAGCTGGCGGATGGTCAACTGGTCGCGACGCGCCCAATCGACGACGCGTTGCCGCGAACTCTTGCTGGCATTGCTCTCGGGAATCTCGGGTAGCAGCGAATCCGGATCGAGTTGCGACACGTCGTGGCCGAGCGCGATTGACAGCGACGCGATGCCGCTGTCGTAGTGCACGAAAGTATCGAGCAGCGCGCGCTTTTCGCGCGCTTCATCGACGCTATCGCCGACCACCACGAACGCGCCCGGCAAAATCTTCAGATGCTCCGGGTCGCGGCCCGCGCGTTCGACGCGGCTTTTCACGTCGGCGTAGAAGCGCTGGCCTTCGGCGAGGGAGGGCGGCGCGGTGAACACGGCGTCGGCCGTTTCGGCGGCGATCTGGCGTCCCGCTTCCGACGATCCCGCCTGCACGACGACGGGCCAGCCCTGAACCGGCCGCGCGATGTTCAGCGGACCGCGCACCGACAGATGCTCGCCTTTGTGGCCGAGCACGTGCATCCGCTCCGTGTCGACAAAGACGCCGCTTTCGACGTCGCGGACAAACGCGTCGTCGGCCCAGCTATCCCACAGGCCTGTAACGACGTCGTAGAACTCGCGCGCGCGGTGATAGCGCTCGCCGTGCTCGACATGCGCTTCGAGACCGAAGTTCAGCGCCGCATCGGGATTGGAGGTGGTCACGAGATTCCAGCCGGCGCGCCCGCCGCTCAGATGATCGAGCGAAGCGAAACGGCGCGCGACGTGGTATGGCTCGTCGAACGTCGTCGACGAGGTGGCGATCAGGCCGATGCGCTCCGTCACCGACGACAGCGCGGCGAGCAGCGTCAGCGGCTCGAACGACGTCACGGTGTGGCTGCGCCTGAGCGCGGCGGGCGGCATGTTGAGCACGGCCAGATGATCGGCCATGAAGAATGCGTCGAAGCACGCGCGTTCGAGCGTCTGCACGAAGCGTTTGAGGTGCGCGATGTTGAAGTTTGCGTCGGGGTACGCGCCGGGAAAGCGCCACGCGCCCGTATGCAGGCTGACGGGACGCATGAATGCGCCGAGATGCAACTGACGGGATCGGGTCATGATGGAAGCCCTTGCCGAAAAGGTGAAAAGCGGTAAGCGCAATGCAATGAGCGGATTGCGCAGCGTGCGCGAAATACGATACGGCAAGCGCGCGAATCCGGCTCGCCGAATGCACAAACCGGCCCGTGCAGCGATATCAGCGGCTTTCGCTGTTTCCGCATGAAAAGCAAAGCTGCAACGGCGTAATTTGCTACGCACGAAACATTCGAACGACGGCGGCAAGAAGTGCCTATAGTCGGAAGCCTCATGCAGTTTCCATAACCAGCACGCAATCTTCCGATGAACCACACTCTCTCTTTCCTGCGCCGCGCGTTGCACGCCGCCGCGTTCGTCGTGGCGGCGGCCGCGATCGTCTCGCCCGCCCACGCCGACACCCGCGAAGTCGTGATCGGCTATCAGGACATGGTCGTGCCGTGGCGTTACGCGCAGGTCACGGGTGCCGTCGAAAAAGCCACCGGCTACAAGGTGACGTACCGCAAGCTCGGCAGCGGCGCGGATGTGATCCGCGCGCTCGCGTCCGGCTCGATCCAGCTCGGCGAAGCGGGTTCCAGCCCGATCGCGGCGGGGCTGTCGCAGGGCGTGGACCTGTCGCTGTTCTGGATTCTCGACAACATCAACGACGCGGAAGCGCTCGTCGCGCGCGACGGCTCGGGCGTGACGAAGCTCGCCGACCTGAAGGGCAAGACGATCGGCCTGCCGTTCGTGTCGACGTCGCACTTCCATGCGCTCGTCGCGTTGCAGCAGGCGGGCGTCGATCCGTCGACGGTGAAGATCCTCAACCTGCGTCCGCCCGAGGTCGCGGCCGCCTGGCAGCGCGGCAATATCGACGCGACGTACATCTGGGACCCGGTGCTCGCGAAGGTCAAACAGAACGGCAAGGTGCTGATCACGTCGGGCGAAGTCGCGAAGGAATCGGGCAAGGCGACGTTCGACGGCTTCGTCGCCGCGCGCCAGTTCGAGCGCGACAATGCCGCGTTCATGACGGGCCTCGTCAAGGTGCTGGCCGAAACGGATGCGCAGTATCGCGATCACAAGGCGGCGTGGACGCCCGCGTCGAAGGAGGTGCAGGCCGTCGCGCAGGAGTCGGGCGCAGCGCCCGCCGACGTGCCCGCAAGCCTGGCGTTGTACGCATTCCCGACGCCCGCGGAACAGGCGTCGCCGACGTGGCTCGGCGGCGGCAAGCAGTCGGGCGCGGTGGCATCGCTGGCGGCGACGGCGGCCTTCCTGAAGACGCAGGGCACGATCCAGAACGTGCTGCCCGACTATTCGGGCGCGGTGAATCCTCGCTTCGCGCAACAGGCCGCGCGATGAGCGCGCTGGAAATCCGCGGCGTCGGCGTGACCTATGACGGTGCGGATGAGCCTGCGCTCGCGGGCGTCGATCTGCGCATCGACAGCGGCGAATTCGTCGTCGCGCTGGGCGCGTCGGGTTGCGGCAAGACCACGCTGCTCAATTGCATCGCCGGTTTCGTCGATCCCACGCAAGGCGAGGTGCGGCTGAACGATGCGCCGATCGAAGGACCGGGCGCCGAGCGCGGCGTGGTGTTTCAGAAGCATGCGTTGATGCCGTGGCTCAACGTGCTCGACAACGTGGCGCTCGGACTTCGCTTTCGCGGCGTCGCGCGCGACGAGCGGCACGAGATCGCGCGGCGCACCCTAGCGCTGGTCGGCCTGGAGCGGCATGCGAACGCCAGGGTGTACGCGCTGTCGGGCGGCATGCAGCAGCGCGTGGGCATCGCCCGCGCATTGGCGAGCGACCCGCAAGTGCTGTTGATGGACGAGCCGATGGGCGCGCTCGACGCGCTCACGCGCGAAACGGTACAGGAACTCGTGCTCGACGTCTGGTCGCGCACGCAAAAGACGGTGTTCTTCATCACGCACAGCGTCGAAGAGGCATTGTTTCTCGCGACGCGTCCCGTGCTGATGACGCCGGGTCCGGGACGCGTCGCGGAAGTGCATGAGCTGCCGTTCGCGCGCGCATATCTCGCATCGCGCGATGCGCGCGCGGTGAAGTCGTCGGCGGGCTTTATCGAGTGGCGCGAGCGTTTGACGCGCCGCTTGCATGAGACGGTGCGGGAGGCCGCCTGATGAACTCGATCGATTCTTCGCGGCAAAACGCAACGGGCCGCGTGCGTGCATCGCGCCGCGCCGACGCCGACGCGCCACGCACGCGCACGCGCAGGCGCAAGTCGAATCGCGGCATGCCCGGCGAAGGGCCGACCGCCGCGCTCAGCACGTTTTGCGTGGCGGCCTTGCTGCTGCTGTGGTGGGCCTCGTCGCACTTCGGCTGGGTGCCGCCGCTGTTTCTGCCGTCGCCGGAGGCCGTCTGGCGCGCATTCGCCGACGCATGGAACGGCCGCATCCAGGGCGGACTGCCGTTGTCGGAACACTTGATGTGGAGCGCAATCCGCGTGTTCGGCGCATTTGCGCTCGCCTGCGTGACGGCCGTACCCATCGGCGTGCTGATGGGCGTGAGCCGCGTTGCGCGCGGTCTGCTCGATCCGCCCATCGAGTTCTACCGGCCGCTGCCGCCGCTCGCGTATCTGCCGCTCGTGGTGATCTGGTTCGGCATCGACGAAACGGCGAAGCTTGTCGTCATCTGGCTCGCGTGCTTCGCGCCGATTGCCATGGCCGCGCGTGCGGGCGTACGCAGCGCAACCGTCGAGCAGATCAATGCCGCGTGGTCGCTCGGCGCGAACTTCAGGCAGGTCGTGCTGCACGTCGTGTTGCCCGCGGCGCTGCCGGAGATTCTCACGGGGCTGCGCATCGCGATCGGCTTCGGCTGGACCACGCTGGTCGCCGCCGAGATGGTCGCGGCGACGGCAGGGCTCGGACAGATGGTGCTCAACGCGTCGAGCTTTCTGCGCACCGACGTGGTCGTGATGGGCATCGTGCTGATCGGCGCGATTGCGTGGCTGTTCGATCTCGGCATGCGCGCGCTGGAGCGCAAGCTCGTGCCGTGGAAGGGCAAGCAGTAGCGCGATGGCCGCCTGCTAACGGTGCTCGCTGCTCGCGCGCCTCGCGAGCAGGCACAGTATTTCGTACATCAGCGTCGCGGCGACGAGCGCGGTGTTGCCGCTCGGATCGTAAGGCGGCGACACTTCGACCACGTCGCCGCCGACCCAGTTGAGCCCATCGAGACCGCGCAGCAGCGCCTGCGTCTCACGGGTCGTGAGACCGCCCACTTCCGGCGTGCCCGTGCCCGGCGTGAACACCGGGTCGAGCCCGTCGACATCGAGCGAAAGATAAACAGGCGCATCGCCGACGATGCGCCGCGCTTCTGCCGCAACAGCGGCCGCCCCGAGCGCGTCGAACTCCTCGATGAACACGACGCGCATGCCGTGATCGAGCGAGTAGCGCCAGCCTTCGTCCGAATTCTGCGCCCCGCGAATGCCGATCTGAATGGTGCGCCTGGGGTCGAGCAGACCTGCTTCGACCGCGCGGCGAAACGGCGCGCCGTGCGTGAATTTCGAGCCTTTGAACGAATCCCAGGTGTCGGTGTGCGCGTCGATATGCACCAGCGCGATCGGCTCGCGCGGCGCCAGCGCCTGGAAGATCGGATAGGTGATGGAGTGATCGCCGCCCGCCGTCAGCGCGAGCTTGCCGGCGCGGAACACCGGTTCGAAGAAGCGGCGGATATCATCGTGCGCGCGTTCGAGATGATAGAGGTCGGTAAACGGCACATCGCCGATATCGGCGACGCGACAGGCGTCGAACGGATTGAAGCGCGTCACGTGATGGATGCCGCGCATCATCGTGGACATGTTGCGGATTTCACGCGGGCCGAAGCGCGCACCCGGGCGCGCCGTGACGCCGCCGTCGAAGGGCACGCCCGCCAGCGCGATGTCGAAGGTGCTCGGGTCGGTGCTGAACGGCACGCGCATGAAAGTCGGGATGCCCGCGAAGCGCGGCTGCTGCATCTGGGTCAGATCGGTGCCCGTCACATTGAACTCCTGTTTCACTTTCGTTCGGCAGCCAACCGCATGCTTTAGAAGGTTGGCGGCGTATTGATCCACAGCACGCGGGTAATGCAGTCGCCGGGATTGCGGTAGCTGTGCGGCTCGGTGCTCGGGAAGTAGAAGGAGTCGCCCGCCTGCAGCCGGTAGCATTCGCTGCCAAGCGTGAGTTCGAGTTCGCCTTCCAGCACGTAGCCCAGTTCCTCGCCGGCATGGCTGATCTGCTCGTCGCTGCGCGCGAGCGGTTCGAGCACGTGAATGTCGCCTTGCAGCAGTTGTCCGGGGCCCGCCACGACGAGCCGTTCCAGCATGATCGAGCCGCCCGCGCGGCCATGCCGGCCCGACGCCTGCTGCACGCCGGGAAAGCGCACGGATGGCCGTTCGCTGGCGCGCTGCACGGGCGTGACGGTTGCGACAGGACCGGACACCAGCGCAGCGATGTTCGTATCGAGCGCGAGCGCGATCCGGTGCAAGGTCGCCAGCGACGGCGTCGCATGGCCGCCCTCGACTTTCGACAACAGGCTCTCCGAGCAGCCCGCCTGCTCCGCCAGTGCCTTGAGCGTGAGCTGCTGCACCATGCGCGCGTGCCGTAGCCGTGTGCCAAGACCTTCTGCTGCCGCGCCTTGTGCGGAATGAGCCGCTGCCGTGCGGGGCGTTTTGGCGGCGCGCCGTGGCGCGAGTGAGGACGGCCTGCGGGAAGCGCCGTTGCCGGACGTGGGGGTTTTTCTGGTGGCCACCGTGTGCGTTCTGTCGATCAGCGTAAAAAAACGGCCTGGCGAGTATCAGGCGAGAACCGTGAACTCGACTTCGACCGGGTTGAGTGCGTTGATGGGAATGATATCCTGCGGGCACGCCGACATCACGACGATGCAATCCATCGCCGCCTTGATGTCCACATGGTCGCCCGCTTTCGACACGGGCGGCAGCCAGTCGATCGTGTAATCCGGCTTGACGGGAATGTTCATCCACAGGTTGAACGGCTGCGGCACTTCCCGCGTGCGCAGGCCGATTGCCTTCAGCGCCAGCCGCAGATTGTCCGCGCAGTTGTCGTGATAGCTCTCCACGCCCAGGTTCCTGTAGCGATACAGGTCGCAGGCGGCGATCAGCGTATCGTGCACGCCCGGCGACGTGTCGGCGGCCAGTTCGGCGATCGGGCGGCGATGGTTCGTCACGAGCGGGTCGCCCGGCTGCGGAATGATCTTGTCGATATATGCGCGCGTGTGTTCGAACGAGAGGAATTCGTTCAGGTGCGTGGCATTGAAGATCCACGTGTCGCAGACCTGCGTGCCGTGCGGGTTCGAGATGCGGATGGTTTGCCCCGCCTTGACGCGCACGGCGCGGCCGCAGCGGGCGGGCACCGTGTAGGTCTTGCCGGGTTCGGGCGTGCCGTCGGCGGAAATCGGTTCGTGCAAGGTGGCGTTCTGGCCGAGTTCCGTGCCGTTGTCGTCGCTTGCGTGTGCATGCGTGTGGGTATGGGTGTGGGCGTGTACGGCAGTCGTGCTCATCTGGGTTCCTTGTCAGTCGTTGCAAAGGGTGGTGAGGGTGTGCGCGAGCGCGCGTGCGCCCAGCACGAGGTGACGGGCGTCCGTGGCTTCCGCCGGGTTGTGGCTGATGCCGTCGCGGCTCGGCACGAACAGCATGGCCGTCGGGCAGTGCTGCGAGAGATACATCGCGTCGTGAAAGGCGCCCGACGTGAGCCGCAGCGCAGGCGCCTCGAGCGCATGGCAGGCGGCGTCGAGCCGCGCCAGCACCGTCGCGTCGAAACGCACCGGCGCGTGAGTGAAAAGCGGCGCGATGCGCGCGCCGTGGCGCTGCGCGCAAGCCGATACCTGCGCGTCGAACGAATCGAGCACGTGGGCGTCGGGATGACGGAAATCGACGGAGAAGGTCACGTCTGATGGAATCGTGTTGATCGAATTCGGCGTCACGCTCCAGCGCCCGAATGTGATGCGCGTGTGCTCGCCGCCCAATGAGGTGGCGATTGCTTCGAGCGAGGCCCGCAGCGCCACGGCCAGTGTCATCGCATCGCGGCGCATCGGCATCGGCGTGGTGCCGGCGTGCGCAGCCACGCCCTGGCAGTGGAACTCGTACCAGCGCACGCCCTGAATGCCCGTGACGATGCCGAGCGGCACGCCGGCATTCTCCAGTTGCGGGCCTTGCTCGATATGCAACTCGACGAAAGCATGCGCAGGCGGCGCGTCGCCGCGTGTCGGCAGGCCGGGCAACGCATGCCGATAGCGCTCCAGCGCGGCGCCCAGTGTGACGCCGTCCGCGTCGGCGGCGTTCAGGTAGGCAGGCATGCGCGACGGCTCGACAAATGCGCTCGATCCCATCGCGCCGGGCGCGAAGCGCGTGCCTTCTTCATTGGTCCAGATCGCGACTTCGAGCGGGCGGCGTGTGCGGATGCCCGCATCGTTGAGCGCGGCCATGCATTCGAGCCCGGCGAGCACGCCGTAGCAGCCGTCTAGCTTGCCGCCCGAGGGTTGCGTGTCGATGTGGCTGCCCGTCATCACGGGCGGCGCGGCGTCGCTGCCGGGCCGGTGGATGAACAGGTTCGCGCATGCGTCGGTGGTGACGGTGCAGCCCAACGCATGCGCATACCCGACCAGATGGCGCCGCGCCTCCAGATCCGCAGCACTGAGAGCGGGGCGGTTCACGCCGCCGTCGGACCGCGCGCCGAATGCCGCGAGTGCTTCGATCGACGCGAGCAGGCGTGTGTCGTCGACGCTTGCGGCGGCGCGCAGTGCATCGTCCGAGAGGTGATGGCTACCGGCGCGCATCATGACGGCGCCCCCGACGTCTGCGCCGCGCTGTCCGTCCTTGCCGCCGGTGCGCTGAAGCTCAGGCTACGATCGAACCACGGCTTGAGAAATTGCTGAAGACGAGGCGTGCGCGAGTTGCCGAAGAGCTGCGAAGGCGGCCCCGACTCCACGATCTGCCCCGCTTCCATGAACACGACCTTGTCGGAAATCTTTGCGGCAAAGCTCATTTCATGCGTGACCATGACCATCGTCATGCCGTCCTGGGCGAGTGAACGGATCACGTTCAGCACTTCTTCCACGAGTTCGGGATCGAGCGCCGAAGTCGGTTCGTCGAGCAGCATCACTTCCGGCTCGATGGCGAGCGCACGCGCAATGCCCACGCGCTGCTGTTGGCCGCCGCTCAGCCGCGCAGGATAGACGTCCGCCTTGTGCTGCAGGCCGACGCGCGCGAGCGCCGCGTGCGCCTTGGCGCGCGCGTCCGCGCGGCGCATCTTCTTGGCTAGCACGAGCGGCGCAGCGACGTTGTCGAGCACGCTCATGTGCGGCCACAGGTTGAACTGCTGAAACACCATCGAAACGGGCCGCCGCACTTCCGCGACGCTCGCCTCGCTGTCGCGATCGCGCGGCGTGCGGCCAGCCGAGCGATAGCCGAGCAGTTGCCCCTTGATCCAGACCTCGCCTTCGTCGTAGGGTTCGAGAAAGTTCATGCAGCGCAGCGCCGTCGTCTTGCCCGAGCCGGACGGCCCGATCAGCGTGACGATTTCGCCGCGCATCACGTCGAGGTCGATGCCCTTGAGCACGCGGGTTGCGCCGTACGACTTGCCGACGGCGCGCAGCTTGAGTATGGGTTGAGCGCTCATGTGGCTTTATTGGTGGCTGTATTGGTGTCGCTACGCAGAAAAGGAATCGTCGCCGTCGCGCGCTGCGCCAGCAGCGACACGGCCTGCGTGAGCAGCCAGTAGCTCACGATCAGCAGCGCATACGGACCGATGTACGTGTAAGTGGAGGCGACGATGTCGCTGGCCGTCATCGTCAGTTCGGGGACCGTGATGATGGAAGCGACAGCGCTCTCCTTGATCACGAGAATGATCTGGTTCGCGAGCAGCGGCACCGCGAACGCGAGCGCCTGCGGCAGCTCGATCGCGCGGAATGCCGCCCAGCGGCTCACGCCGAACGCCTGCGCAGCCTCGATCTGGCCGCGCGGCACGCTGGCCCATGCAGCGCGAAAAATCTCGGCGAAATACGCACTCGCATAGATGGCGAGCGACACGACCGTCGCTTGCACGGCCGTCATCGTGATACCGAAAACGGGCAGCCCGAAGTAGACGATCATCAGTTGCGACAGGTAAGGCATCCCGCGGATCAGCCAGACGAACAGGCCGTAGGGCGCGGCTAGCACGCGGGCGTATCGCAGGCGCCACGCATTGAGCGCGAACCCGCCGGCCATGCCGAGCACAGCCGCGATCAGGCTGACTTCAAGCGTGACGAGCATCGCGTCGGCGAAGCGCGGCACGAGAGCGAGCAGGTTATCCATGAAAGTGATCCCCAGTCATGCGCGCGGCACTGCGCGGCGCTCGTAGCAATGCGCGGCAAAGGACAACAGCGTCGTGATGGCCAGATAGAACAGCGCGGCGCACGTGTACACCTCGAGCGGCCGGTACGTCGACGACGACAGCTGCTGGCCGACGCGCATCAGGTCCGTGACGGATATCACCGACACCACCGCCGACGCCTTGACGATATCGATCATCTCCGACACGAGCGCGGGCAGCGTCACCCGCACCACCTGCGGCACTTCGATGTGCCACAGCACCTGACGGCGCGTGAGATTGAACGTGACGGCTGCTTCGATCTGCCCGCGCGCGATCGAGCGAAAGCCCGCGCCCAGAATCTGCGACTGATACGCGGCCGTGTTCATCGACAGCCCGATGGCCGCCGCGACTGTGCCGGGCACCGCGAGCCCGAGCGCCGAAGGCAGGTAATACATCACGAGCAGTTGCGCGAGCACGGGCGTGCCGCGAAACACGCTGACGTAGACCCGTGCGGCGCCCGCGAGCAGCCGGCTCTGGCTGGCCGACATCGTGTAGATGAAGATGCCGGCAAAGAAGCCGCAGAACACGGCAGCCGCCGACAGCCACAAGGTCGTCAATGCGCCGTCCAGCAACTGCGGCAGATAGCCGGCGCAGCGTGCGAGCAGATCGGGGGCGTTCATCTGGCGGCTCGCGGCACGTCAGATGGAGGGCGCGGGGACGGCGTCGACGGGGACGTCCATCGTCGAGCCGAACCACTTCTCCTGCAGCTTCTTCATCGTGCCGTCGCGGTTCGCGCGCGCGATGCCGTCGCTGAAGAGCTTGACCAGTGCGGCGCTGTCGCTGTCCTTGCGCGCCACCCAGGCGAAGTAGCTCTTCGGCCCGATCGTCTGCGGCAGCAGCGCGAACACGCCCGGGCGCGATTTCATCAACGGTCCCAGGTTCGCGACCGATTGCGCGACGGCGTCGAGCCGTCCCACGGCGAGGTCGGCATAGGCTTCGTCGAACGCGACGTACTGCTTGATCTGCTTGATGCCGGGGCCGCCTGCGTCCTTCAGTTTCTTGTCGAGCGCCTGCAATGCCTGCAGCTGCGCCGAGCCCGTCTGCGAGCCGACGATCTTGCCGTTCAGGTCGTCGGGCGACTTGATGCTGGTGTCGCCGTTGCGCAGCAGCACGCCCGTCGTCGCGTCGGCGACGGGCAGCGTGAACGCGAAGTGGCTGACGCGGTCCTTGTTGACGGTGACGGCCGTCACGACGATGTCGAAGCGCTTGGCGTCGAGTCCCGGCAACAGTCCCTGAAACGGCAGGTCCAGCTGCTTGACCTTCACGTCGGGGATGGATTTCAGCACGTAGGCCATCAGGTCGGCGTCATAGCCGACGATCTTGCCGTTGTCGACATACTCGAACGGCGCGTAACGGGCCTCCGTCGCGATGGTGATTTCCTTGTTCGTCTTGATGCGCGCCAGCAGATCGTCGGATTGCGACCAGCCCGGCGTAGCGGCGACGAGTGCGAGCGCACCGAGCAACGAGACGACCAGACTGCGAAGAGGCTTGTTCATGACGCTTCCTTGTGAAAGGCCCGTGGCCGATTATGAAAGTGAAAAGAATTAAATTCAAGTTACTTGAATGACGTTCAATAAGCATGAGGCGTGCCATGTGACGCAGCCCTGCCGGGCGGGGAGGCCGGTCTGCGGGATGCACCGGGGCGGGGAGTTTTGCGCGCCGCCGAGATCGCGCGCGACGCACGATGCACCGTGCTGGGGAGTGGCGCCGCGCGGCGATGTCGCAATTCGTCGCATCGGTGTCGCGCTGGCATCACAGGAGCCGTGCGGCGTTGCCGTTAGTGCTGGAGACGGCCTGCCATCGCATGGCCGCCCCGTTTTCGTTCTGACTACTGGAGAAACGCTGCGCGCGCCGCGCTTGCGGCGCGCGCGCTGACTTGCGCTCATGTTCAGAAACACCACGATTCGCGGCGGGCTCGCCGCCACCATCTCGGGTTGCACGCTGCTGTTGATGCTGGTCATCGCGGCAGCGGTGTTTGCGCTCTTCAAGAGCAATGCCGCGCTCGACGCGATGTATCGGGACGACACGGCTTCCGTCGTGCATCTGAAGACCAGCTCCGAGCGGCTGCTGGTGTTTCGCACAGGACTCGCGGACGTCGAGCAGCTGATCAGCGCAGGCAAGCCGGCTACCGCTGAGATCAGGCAACTGCATGTGCTGCTCGCCGAGAGCAACCGCGAGCTCGATGCGTACCGTGCGCTGCACGCGCCCGACGCGCAGGAAACGGCGCTGCTCGCGGCGATGACGAACAAACGCGACCGTCTGCTGGCGCAGGCTTTTTCGAAAGCGCTCAAGCAGCTCGACGAAGAGAATCTGGTCGACTTCCTGAGCACGCAGCGCGAGATGCCCGTCGCGCTGTTCGACGAATATCAGAAGGCGCTCATCGCGCTGGAGGACTTTCAGGTGCAGCGCCAGCGCATGCGCTTCGATCACGCGAACGAGCGCTTTCACATGACGCTCTGGGGCTTCGGCGCGGCGGGATTGAGTGCGCTGATCGTCGGCATGCTCGCGCACCGGGCGCTGACGCGGGCGATCGTCACGCCCGTCAATGCCGCCGTCGAATACTTCGCGAAGATTGCAGCGGGCGACCTCACGGCCGTCGTCAAGACTGAGCGCCGCAATGAAATGGGCTACCTGCTCGACGCGCTGAACGACATGCAGCAAGGTCTCGTCGCGGTCGTGCGCAAGGTCAGGGCGGGGACGGACGCGATCATGCACGACGCCCGCGCGATTGCGAGCGGCAACCGCGATCTGTCGATGCGTGCCGGCGATCAGGCCGCCTCGCTCCAGCAGGCGGCCGCCAGCATGGAACAACTGACGGCCACCGTGCGGCAGAACGCCGACAATGCGCACGACGCCAGCGCGCTCGCCACGCGTGCATCCGACATCGCGACACGCGGCGGCGAAGTGGTGCGTCAGGTCGTCGACACGATGGATGCGATCTCGGATAGCTCGGCGCGCATCGTCGGGATTGTCGGGGTGATCGAGAGCATTGCGTTCCAGACCAACATTCTTGCGCTGAACGCAGCCGTCGAAGCGGCGCGCGCGGGCGATCAGGGGCGTGGCTTCGCGGTGGTGGCCAGCGAGGTGCGGTATCTGGCGCAGCGCAGTGCCACCGCCGCGAAGGAAATCAAGGAACTGATCGGCAACTCGACGCAGAGCGTGCGTGCGGGAAGCGAACTGGTATTGCGCGCGGGCTCGACGATGGACGACATCCTGAAAGCCGTGCAGAGCGTGAACGCGATCATGGCGGATATCAGTCTTGCGTCCCGCGAGCAGACGGCGGGCATCGAACTCGTCAACGCGACCGTCGTGCAGATGGAAGCGATGACGCAGAGCAACGCATCGCTGGTCGAATCGGCGTCGACCACGGCGGCCTCGCTGGAAGCGCAAAGCGAGCATCTTCACGGCGCCGTGGCGCTATTCCGTGTGAGCGCGGACGAGCAGGTCGGCTGACGAAGCGCGGCGGCGCTCGGGATGTTGGGTTGCCCCGCGCAGTGAGCGGGAAACTGTCGGCTGCCATCCGCCATTGCGGCCGTTTCATCTGGCCGCGTGAATCCGCACCGTCAGCCCCAGCGCCTTGATTGGCGGGCCTTCGGGCGGTCGCCGGCCGATCCGCGCGCACGATTGGCATGGCCCCTGCAGTTGTCGCTGTGGATTGCACGAAGCGCGTCGCACCAGACGGCTTGCGTGCATCTCGTTGCTCAACGCACTCAAGGGAGTCCATATGAACGCGAAACTGATCGGCGCGCTGTTGCTGGCGTGCGTGACGTCGGTTGCCCTGCCAGCCTTCGCAGGCGACGACGGGCCCGCTTCCGGTCCTCTAACCGGCGGCGTCGTGAAAGCGTCGCACGTTGGGCACAGCGCTCAAACGACCTCGCCGGACAAGGCGAGGCCTCGCAATCAAAGCGGCGTCGGCGGTGTCGAGTCGGGCAAATCGCAGTCCGGCCGGCGCGAGCAGCCCGACAGCATCGACCCGATGTATCGCGGCGGTTGATTTGCCCTTGCGGTATCTCCGCTCGCGTCGAACCTGAGCCAGGCCTCAGGTTCGCGTCAAAATTGCCGGACGATAAGCGCTACCGTCGCGCTATTTCACGCGAGGCGCGTCCAACTGTTCGCCAAATCCGGCTAATTGCGGTGTTTGCTTGTTTTTGCCGGTCCGCACGTCTTATCCTTGTTGTTTGGCAGCCGAAAGGGGATAGCGTGGACCGCGTTCAGGCAATGGAAGTATTCACTCGTGTGGTCGATGCGAACAGCTTCACGCGCGCCGCAGAGCAGATGGGCATGCCGCGCGCGACGGTGACGACGACCATCCAGAATCTCGAAGGGGTGCTCGGCGTGCGTCTGATGAACCGGACCACGCGCCGTCTGTCGCTCACGCCGGAAGGCGCGGCGTATTACGAGCACTGCATCCGCATCATCACCGACATCGCGGAAACGGACGCGAGTTTTCAGGCGGGCAATCGCAAGCCGAGCGGGGCGCTGCGCGTGCACATGCCGAATTCTCTCGGGCGTCATCTCGTCATTCCGGCGTTGCGCAGCTTTCACGAGCGCTATCCGGACATCTCGCTCGATCTGGGTCTCTCTGACCGGCCCGTCGATCCCGTCGAGGAAGGGATCGACTGCATGGTGCGGGCGGGTCCGCTCGAAGATTCGTCGATGGTTGCGCGGCGCGTCGGCACGCTCAAGCGCGTGACGTGCGCTTCGCCCGATTATCTGGCGCGCTATGGGGCACCGCAGAGCATCGACGATCTGGCCATGCATCAGGCCGTGAATTTTCGCGTCGCGCACAACACGCGGCCGATGCCGTGGATCGTTCTCGTCGACGGCAAGCCAACGGAAGTGCGGATGAACGGTGTCGTCACGGTCAACGACTCGGAAGCGTACGTCAAGTGCGGACTGGAAGGCTTCGGCCTGATCCAGCCCATGCTCTTCATGGTCGCGTCGAAACTGCGCGACGGATCGCTGCTCGAAGTGCTGCCCGACTTCAAGCCGAAGCCCAAGCCGGTTTCGATCGTGTATCCGAACAACCGTCATCTGTCCGCGAAGGTGCGTGTGTTCGCGGACTGGATCGCCGAACTGTTCGAGTCGACGCCCGCGCTGGCGGACGGCGACATACGGCGCGTCGCTGTGCCGCCACGCGAGACGCAGCAGGCCGATCATGGGCCGATCGCTGCGTGAGCTTCGTCGTCACAGCATGTCTTCGTGACGGCAATTGATCAGCAGTTCGGCCATGCTCGCCGTGTTCGGCAGTTCGAGCGTATTCACGACGATCGATGCGATGTCGCCCGGCTGCGTCATCGCGTCGGGCGGCAGATCGGCGAGTCCGGCGGCCATATCGGTGTTGACGAAGCCGGGGCAGACGGCTGTCGCGCGCACGCCGTCGTCCCAGCCCGCGCGCCGCACTGCGTGAGTCAACGCGATCACCGCGTGCTTCGACATCTGATAGCCGACGTTCAGATTCTTCACCCGCTTGCCCGACAGCGACGCGAGCTGCACGAAGCGGCCGCTGCCCGCGCGCCGCAGATGCGGCAACGCGGCCTGCGCGAGCCGGAAGGGCGCCTTCACATTGATGTCGAGCGTTTCATCGAGCAGCTCGCTCGCGCCGTCGTCGAACGTGATCATCTTGCAGATCCCGGCGTTGCTCACCAGCACGTCCAGACGGCCGAAACGATCGACGGTCGCATTGACCCACTGGCGGGCGGCATGCCCGTCACGCGCTTCATACGCGAACAGAAACGCGTCGAGCTCGTTATCGAACGATGACGGATCGCGCATGCCGAGCGACAGCCGATATCCGCGCCGATGCAACTCCAGCGCGATTTCGCGGCCGATGCCACGATTCGCGCCCGACACCATCGCTACCTTGTCCATGTGCTGTCCCGTTGACGATGAGATGGGCGACGCTCAGAAGCCCGCGTCGATCGTGATTTTCGTGCCGTCGCTGAAGCGTTCGAGGCGAAACGCGTGCGGATCGACGAGCGGCGTGTCGTTATTGACGAGATCGGCCATCAGCTTGCCGGCCGCCGGTCCAATGCCGAAACCGTGCCCCGAGAAGCCCGTGCCGATGAACAGTCCCGGCACGCGCGCGGCCCCGGAGATCACGGGAATCGCATCGGGCGTGACGTCGATATAACCGGCCCAGCGCTGCGCAATCTTCGCGCCGGCGAGTTGCGGAAACGCCTTCACGAACTCGCGCAGTCCGTTGTCGACATACGGCACGACGGGATCGGGGTCGAGCGTGCGGATGGCTTCGAAGAGGGTGGGACGGTCGAGCGCCCAGCGGCGCGGCCGCTTCAGTTCGTCGAGAAAACGCTTGCCGACGCGGATCTGCAACGCCCCCATCTGGCTCTTCAGCGCCTCGATGTACTTGAAGAACAGGCGGAACGCATCGGGCGTGAGGTCCGCGTGGGTGCGCAGGCCATACGCGACCGTGTAGCCGCCGTCGGCGCGTTTGCGGAAGGCGAACTCCTCGTTGTTCGCGCTGCACGTCGGGCCGCCTTCGAGCGGCTCGGTACGCAGCACCGAGGCGCGCGTCAGCAGTTGCGGCAGCTCGACGCCGAGGTTGCCGCAGAAATAGCGCGTCCATGCGCCGCCCGCGACGACGACGGCATCGCAGCGGATCGTGCCGTGCTCGGTGACGACGGCGCTGACGTGTCCGCCGCTCGTTTCGATGCCGCGTACGGCACAGGGCGTGAGTATCTTGACACCTCGCTTGCGCAGCGCGTTGGCGATGGCGGGCGCGGCTTTTTGCGGCTCGGCGCGCGCGTCGCCCGGCGTGTAGATGCCGCCCTTGAAACTGCGCGTCGAGCCGGGGAGCAGTCCGGCTATTGCCTCCGTATCGACTTCTCGCGTGTCGAATGCGTCACCGGCAATCTGCCGCGCGCGAGTGAGCCAGTCGCGATGCCTTGCCAGGGTCGCGTCGTCGTTCGATACATACAGAATGCCGCACTGGTTGAAGCCCGTCTCGATGCCCAGCGTGCGGTCCAGCGTGCGCCACAGCTTGAGGCTTTCGATGCTGAGCAGCAGTTCGCGCGGGTCGCGGCGCGTGACGCGCACCCAGCCCCAGTTGCGGCTCGATTGCTCGCCCGCGATATGTCCTTTCTCGCACAGCGCAACCTGCAAGCCCTTGTCGCTCAGATACAGCGCAGTGGAAACGCCGATGATCCCGCCGCCGATCACGACCACATCGGCGCGCTCGGGTAGCTGGATGTCGTCGGCGACGGTATCGACTTTCGGTCCCATGTTCGTGTGTTGAGTTGGAGGGGTTCAATGCCGGTGTTCGGCGATGCCGGCTGCCGCGGCCTGCGTGTTTGCATGCGATTGCAGTGCTGCCTCGCGCCGCGCTGCGCGCAGGCTGCGCGGTGCCTGCTTGCCGCCGCGCGCGCCGGGGTTCGAGAAGCGGTTAGTCCAGCGGTCGATGTGATTGATCGCATGCGTGAGCGGCACGGTGATCAGCAGATAGACGACGCCCGCCGCGACGAGCGGCGAGAGGTTCGCCGTGTTGACGGCCGTGTTTTGTCCGATCGTGAAGAGATCGCGTTGCGACGTGAGCAGTCCGAGAAAATAAACGAGGCTCGAATCCTTGACGATCGAAATGAACTGGTTGGCGAGTGCGGGCAGGATGCGCCGCACGCCCTGCGGCACGATGACGTGCCGCATGCCGCTCCAGTACGTCATGCCTAGCGCCTGGCACGCATACATCTGGCCGCGCCCCACGCTCTGGATGCCCGAGCGGAAAATTTCGGCGATATACGCGGACGAGATCAACGCGAGCGCGACGATCGCGAGGGGATAGGGGTTCGGCCCGAAGATCGACAGCCCGATGGGCGCCAGCCCCTGGCCGACCACGAGAATCACGAGCGCGGCGGGCAGGCCGCGAAACACGTCGATGAACACCTGCGCAGGAAACGTCAGCCAGCGCGTGTTGGACACGGCCATCAGCGCGAGCACCATGCCCGCGACGATGCCGAGCACCGTGGAGAACAACGACAGGATCAACGTGTTCACCAGGCCCGTACCCAACAGCGCCGGCAACGAATCGACCAGAAGCGGCCAGTCGAGGAAGTTCTGCAAAAAGGCGTCCATGTGCGCTCTCCGGAAGACGAAACGTGGTCGGTGAAGTGCGGCTGGCGGTTCAGGTGCCCGACTTCATCGCATACGGCGGCAGGTCGGCAGGCTTCGGATAGCCAGGATGGAATTGCAGATAGAGCTTCATCCACGTGCCGTCGGCCACCAGCTCGCCGAGCGTCTTGTTGAGCGCGCTTTCGAGCTTGACGTTGCCCTTGTGAACGGGAAAGCCCGCGGGCAGATTGACCGCGGATATGTCGAGCTTGTCCGCGATGTTCATTTGCGGGTACTTGCTTTGCAGGCCTTCCACCAGGGTCTTGTCGACGAAGTAGCCGTCGATGTACTTGTTGCGCAGCGCGAGGAACCCCGCGTTCAGATTTGGAAAGCGCACGATCTGCGCACTGGGCAGATAGCTGTCCGAATACGTGTCTTCGATGGTGCCTTGCACGACGCCGATCCGCTTGCCCTTGACGGACGCGACATCGCTCGAAATGGTGCTGTCCGGCAGCGTCGCGACGCTCAACAGGCCCGTCAGGTAGCCGTCGGAAAAGTCGACCATCTTGAGCCGGTCTTTCGTGATCGAAATGGAGCCGGCGGCGAGATCGATCTGCTGGTTCGCGACGCTCGGCAACAGCCCGGCGAAGTCCTGCGCGCGGAAGTCGGCGGACAGACCGAGCTTCGCGGCGATCGCGCGAATCAGCTCGACGTCGAAGCCCGTCATCTTGCCGTTGTCGATGTACGAATAGGGCTTGTTGTTCGCGTCGACGCCCGCGACGATTTTGCCCGGCGTGAGCGTGCCCACGTCTTCCGCATGAGCGGCCGATACGGCTGCGGCGCATAGCGAAGCAGCCAGTGCGAGACTGCGTGCAAACTGAAGAAAACGCATCATGAGGCTCCTCTCGAAAGGAACGGCGGTGAACGGAAGTGGAACAGCAATGCGAACGCGGCGTGTGCCGCTCAATGCAGAATGCGCGACAGAAACTCAAGCGCGCGTTCGGAGCGAGGGCGCGCGAAGAACTGTTCTTTCGAGTCGTCCTCAACGATGGCGCCGCGATCCATGAACAGGACGCGGTCCGCGACGCGCCTCGCGAAGCCCATTTCGTGGGTCACGCACAGCATCGTCATGCCGTCGTGAGCGAGCGCGCTCATCACGTCGAGCACTTCGTTGACCATCTCCGGGTCGAGCGCGGACGTCGGCTCGTCGAACAGCATCGCGACGGGGTCCATCGACAGTGCGCGGGCAATCGCCACGCGCTGCTGCTGGCCGCCCGACAACTGCGTCGGGTAGCTGTCTTCGTAATCGCGCAGGCCCACGCGGCGCAACAGGGAGCGCGCCTTGCCGGCGGCTTCGTCGCGGCTGCGCCCGAGCACCTTCATCTGCGCGAGCATCAGGTTGCGCCCGACGCTCAGATGCGGAAACAGCTCGAAATGCTGGAAAACCATCCCGACCTTCGCGCGCAGCCGCGCCAGGTTCGCGGTTTTCGCCGTGACGTCCACGCCGTCGACGACGATGCGGCCAGCCTGCACGGGCTCGAGCCCATTGACCGACTTGATCAGCGTCGACTTGCCCGAGCCCGAGGGCCCGCAGATCACGACGACCTCGCCGCGTTCGATCGTCGCGGAGCAGCCGGCCAGCACGCGGTGCTCGCCGAACCATTTCGAAACGTTGTGCAGATGGATCATCGTGGCTCCTCGAATTCAGTGACGCCGTGAAGGTCAGGACAGCGCGGCGCGCACGCGTCCGCGCCACAGGTCGTCGAGTTGATAGAGCGCGCTGCCGAGCGGCACGGCGATCTGACTGGCGATGCCTGCGCCGCTCAACGGAAATTCGCCTTCGCTGAAGGCGCCCGCATCGCGGTCCACGCCGAGCATATGTCTCGCGACGCGGTGGCCGAGGTAGCTCATCAGCGCGACGCCATTGCCGTTGCAGCCGAGCGCGTAGTGAATGCCGTCGTGCACGCCGATGTGCGCGAGCTTGTCGCGCGTCATCGCGACGTAGCCTTTCCATGCGTGTGTGATGCGCACGTCGCGCAGCGCGGGCCACAGTTGCAGCATCTTTCCGTATAGCAGGCGGGCCGCTTCGCGTTCGCTCAGTTCGCGGATCGCCGGGCGCGAGCCGAACAGCATCCGCGTGCCGTCGGGAGAGGGGCGTGTGTAGAACAGATTGCGTTTCGAGTCGCTGATCATCCGCGCGCCGGGGTTCAGCGCGTGCATCAATCCGTCGGGCAGGGGTTCCGTCGCGATCTGATAGCTCGCGACGGGCAGCACGCGGCGCGCGAAGAACGGCAGCAACGGGCCCGTGTAGCCGTTGGTGGCGACCAGCACATCGCGCGCGTCGAGCGAGCCGCGCGTGGTCTGTACGCGAAAGCGCGCGCCTTCCTGTGCGCCGTTCGCAATACGTTCGATACGTTCGGCCTGCGCGTGCGAATGCAGCGTGACGCCGCGTCGCCCGGCAAGCTCGCGCAGCGCGCGGTGATACTTCGCGGTGTGCAGCCCGCCGTATTCATCGACGAGGATGCCGCCGTAGTAATAGTCCGAGCCGATCATCGCGCGCTGTGCGTCGCGCTCGATCACATGCACGGTGACGCCCGTTTTGTCGCGCAGCAACTCACCCTGGCGGCGCAACCGGTCGAAATGGCCGGGCGTGTACGCGCCGAAAAAGCGGCCGGTGATCTGCAGATCCGCGTCGAGCGATTCGTCGGCGACGAGGCGTTTCAGATAGTCGAAGCTTGCCATCGATTCGCGCATCAGGCGCACGAGCCGCTCGGCGGGCACGCCGGCGATCGCGTTGGTCAGGGCCAGCTTCTGGCCGCTCGACACCATTCCGCCGCTGCGCGTGCTGCCGCCCGCGCCGATCTCGGCCGCATCGAGGACGGCCACGCGCGCGCCGTGGCTCGCGGCTTCCGCGGCTGCCGACAGCCCGCAATAACCGCTGCCGATGACGGCGATATCCACGTGGCGAGGCAGCGGCGAGCGCGCGGTTTCGGGCGGCGCGGCGTCCCACCAGTATGGGTCGCATCGAAAGGATTCGTGGAAAAGCAGGGAATCAGGGCGCATGAGCGTGACGGGTTCCGCGTGGTGAGGCCAGTCTAGGTTCGTGCCGCCCATCCGGTCAAATAGCGACAAAAAGGGCTTCTATTCATTTCTGATATGGCAAGCTGAGGTCTCTGTTCAGGGCGAGCGGGCGGGAGAGACGATGAATCAGAGGCAGATCGAGGCATTCCGGCTGGTCATGCTGCGCGGCTCGATGACGGCGGCCGCCGAAGAGCTCGGTACGTCGCAACCGAGCATCAGCCGGCTGATTGCGGAGCTGGAGACGGCGACGGGGCTCACGCTGTTCGTGCGCAACGGCGGGCGTATCCACGCGACGGATGCGGGGAGTGCGTTCTATCGCGAAGTCGAGCGCAGCTTTGTCGGGCTGGAAAAGCTGGAGAACTCGGCACGTGAGATCCGTCAGTTGGGTAGTGGACGTTTGCGGATCGTCGCGGCGCCGGTGCTGGCGCTGTCGTTTTTGCCTGCGGTGATCGAGCGGTTTCTGGCGGATTACCCGCGGGTGATTGTCTCGCTGGAGATGAGAAGTGAAGGGACGATTCAGCGATGGGTGTCGTCGGCGTACTGTGATGTCGGCTTCGCGACGGCTACACCGGACGCGTTTGGCGTGACGAGTGCCGAGTTATACCGGCTGCCGGCGCTGTGTGCGCTTCCTGCGCGGCATCCGTTGACTGCGCGTGAGCGCATCGAAGCGGGCGATCTGCGCGGCGAACGGCTGATCCTGCCGTCGTATGCCGACGACACGCGCAGTCCGCTCGATCGTGTGTTGCGGTCGGCTGGCGCCGGGCAGGTGCCGGCGATCGAGACGCCGTATGGCGCGACGATATGCGCGCTTGTTTCGCGCGGGCTAGGGATTGGGATTGTTAATCCGCTTGCAGCGATTGGTGCTGATCCGAAGCGGATCGTGTTTCGCGGTTTTGTGCCGCAGATTATGTTTCGTGGGTTTATGCTGTGTCCGCAGTTGCAGTTGCCGAATCCTGTTGTGCAGGTGTTTCTTGAGTTGGTGCGCGCGATGATGGCGCGGGAGATTGGGGCGCGTTCGCGGAAGGGGGTGGGGGTTGCTCGGGGTAGGCGGTGAGGTTTGGTGTTTTTGGTTTTGGTTTGGTTTGGTTTTGGTTTGGTTTTGGTTGTGTTTGCGCTGGCATCCGCGATTTGTTAGCGTGCTTCACGCGTCGCCCCTGTGCGGGGCGGCACCTACTTTTCTTT
>NZ_JAGUUD010000060.1:0-51838 GCF_020177535.1 Paraburkholderia sp. XV
CTTTGCGGCGGCAAAGAAAAGTAGGTGCCGCCCCGCACAGGGGCGACGCGTGAAGTGAGCTAACGCATCGCGGATGCCAGCGCAAAGCCCAACAACCCAAAACCCAACAACCCAAAACCCAACAACCCAAAACCCAACAACCCAAAACCGCACGTCTCACTCACGATGATGTCATGCATCATCAATCATCATTTTACTTGATCGATCGCCGCTCCTATCGTTGAGGAACACAGAAGAGCGTGTCGGGTAGCCCCCGAAATGCGCCCACTTCGAAACGAAATACAGGAGACATCGTGGTCCAAACGACTGCACTTCACAACGTCCGGTTGTCGCCGGCTTTCGTACGACTCGTCGCGCGGCGGCGCAGGCTCGTCGTATTGCTCACGCTCGGCACGTTGCTGCCTTACTACGCATTCGTGCTGACAGCAGGCTTCGCGCCGCAAGTGCTTGCGTTGAAGCTGTTCCCCGGCAGTGTCATGACGATCGGCTGGCCGTTGGGCGTCGCGCTGATCGTCGGCACGTGGATACTGACGGGCATCTATATTCACCGCGCAAACGGCGAGTTCGACGAGTTGACCGCTCAGGTCCTCGCGGGAGACGCGCAATGAAACGATGCGTCGAACTCATCGGCGGCGTGCTGGCCGCCTTCATCGCCTGCGACGCAATGGCCGCAGCGGAGGTGCTCGAAAAAGCACAGAAGCAGCCGCTCAACACGACGGCCATCGTCATGTTCCTCGCGTTCGTCGTCGCGACGCTCGGCATCACGTATTGGGCGGCGTCGAAGACCCGGTCGATGAAGGACTTCTACAACGCCGGCGGCGGCATTTCCGGTTTTCAGAACGGTCTCGCGCTGGCGGGCGACTATATGTCGGCGGCGGCGCTGCTCGGCGTGACGAGCATGATCTTCTTCAACGGCTACGACGGCATGCTCTACGCGGTGAGCTTCTTCGTCGCGTGGCCGTTGCTGATGTTCCTGTTTGCCGAGCGCATCAGAAATCTGGGGCAGGTCACGATCGCCGACATTGCATCGTTCAGACTCGACCAGCAAAGAATACGCACGCTGATGGCATTCGGCTCGCTGACGGTGGTGTGCTTCTATCTCGTCGTGCAGATGGTGGGCGCGGGCCAACTGATCCAGTTGCTGTTCGGGCTTCAATACAACTATGCCGTCGTCGTGGTCGGCGCGTTGATGGCGGTGTACGTGACCTTCGGCGGCATGGTTGCGACAACCTGGGTGCAGATCATCAAGGCCGTACTCATGCTGTTCGGCGCGACCCTGCTTGCGGTTCTCGCGTTGAGCAAGTTCGGTTTCTCGATCGACGACATGTTCGCGCAGGCGATCGCCACACATAAGAGCGGCGCCGGCATCATGCTGCCGAGCAAGCTCGTCGCCGATCCGTTTGCGATGCTGTCGCTGTCGGTGGGACTGGTGTTCGGCACGTCGGGCTTGCCGCATATCCTGATGCGCTTCTTCACGGTGCCGGATGCCAAGGCGGCGCGCAAGTCCGTGTTCGTCGCGACGGGCTTTATCGGGTACTTCTTTCTGATCGTCATGGTGCTCGGCACGGCCGCGATCGTGATCGTCGGCCGCAATCCGGCGTTCTACGAGGGCGGCGTGCCCGGCGGCAAGCTGATCGGCGGCGGCAACATGCCCGTCATGCATCTGGCGAAGGCAATGGGCGGCGATCTCGTGCTGGGCTTCCTGTCCGCCGTCGCCTTTGCAACCATCCTCGCTGTCGTGGCGGGACTCACGATGGCCGGCACATCGGCCATCTCGCACGATCTGTACGCGATGGTCATCAAGCGCAATCGCGCCGACCACGCGAAGGAAAAGCGTGTGTCGAGAATCGCGTCGATTGCGATCGCGGGCGTGGCCATCGTGCTCGGCATCGTGTTCAAGGATCAGAACGTCGCGTTCCTCGTGGCGCTGACCTTCAGCGTGGCCGCGTCGGTCAATTTTCCGATCCTCACGCTCGCGATCTACTGGAAAGGCCTGACGACACGCGGCGCGCTGATGGGCGGCATTGCAGGGCTCGTCAGCGCAGTGGGTCTGGTCGTGCTGTCGCCCGCTGTGTGGGTCAAGGTGCTCGGACACGCGACGCCCGTCTTCCCATACGACTACCCCGCGATCATTTCGATGTCGATCGCTTTCTTCTTCACCTGGATCGGATCGGTCACCGATCAGGGCGCGAGAGCGGCAAACGAACGCGAGCAATTCGACGAGCAGTTCGTCCGCGCCCAGACGGGCATCGGTTCGTCGCGCGCCGCCAGTCACTAGTGAACGCTGCAATCGATAGGGAACAAAAAATGTCGAACTCGCCTACGTCATCCACACACGATGCTCAAGTGCTCAGCACGCATGTACACGGCCGCTTTCAGTGGCGCGATACGGGCTTGGGCTTTTCGCCCGTCACGATCGCGCTGCACTGGATCGTCGCGGCGCTGGTGCTCGCGATCATCGGCATCGAGATTGCGCTTGTCGCGGCGCCGAATGCCGAGCTAGCGAGGGTTCTGAATCTGCTCGGCGCGATTCTGTTTCCGGTCTCGGTCTATCGGTTCTGGGCGCGCCTGACGTCGTGGCATCCGCTGCCGCTCGGCACGCCGAATCCGGTCGAGGTGATCGTGAGCCGGTCGGTTGCGACTGCGCTGGCGCTGGCGATGGTGCTGCTCCCCGTCGCCGCGTGGCTGGCTAAATCGGCGGCTGGCCAGCTGGTCGAATTGCCCGGCGGATGGATCATTCCATCGCCGATGCAGCCGAATCCGCAGGCCGCGCAGGTCTTCGAGGTGCTCTTCAGGATCGGCGCAACGCCGTTCGTGCTGGGCCTGGCGCTGCATATCTTCGGTGCCTGCAAGAATCATTTCGTGTTGAAGAACGATGCGTTGAAACGCATGCTTGGCAAACGCGTGGAGCTTTGAATCATGAGCACAACAGGTTTTGAGTTGGGTGGAAACGCCGTCACGAAGCTCTGTGGCGTCAGATATCCGATCTTCCTCGCCGGCATGGCCGCGATCTCCGGTCCGAAGCTCGTTGCCGCCGTCGCCAATGCGGGCGGGATGGGAACGGTGGGCGGTTTGCGTCTGCCGCCGCTCGCGCTGCGGCGATGGATCCGTGAAACGAAAGAACTGACTGACAAGCCGTTCGGCGTCAATCTCGTCCCTTCGTTCGGCGGCCCAGATGTATTCGAGGCGCAGTTTCAGGTCGTGTTGCAGGAAAAGCCCAAAATGCTGTCGCTGTTCTATGCGGAGAACTATCCGCATATGATCTCGCGCGCAAAGGACGCGGGAATGGTGGTGATGGTGCAGGTCGGTTCCGTGGAGCTCGCGCGCAAGGCTATCGCGCAGGGCGCCGATATCATCACTGCGCAGGGCAGCGAAAGCGGCGGGCATCTGAACCGCGGCACGATTGGATTGCTTTCGCTGCTGCCGTCGCTCATCGCTGCGGCGGGCGGGCGTCCTGTGCTCGCGGCAGGCGGGATCACGAATCGCGACGACGTCCGCACGGTGATGAACATGGGCGCGGGCGGCGTGCTCTGCGGCACGGCTTTCGTTGCGTGTGACGAGTCGAATGCTCATCCGCTTTACAAGCAGAAGATCGTCGATGCGACGGTCGATGACACCGAATACCGCACCGGCTATTCGTTCGGCTGGAAATACGGCACGCCGCACCGGGTCATTCCGAATCGCGACAAGTGGAACCTGTTGCGGCATATCGGCGGCGGCGCGCGGGCGATCGACAAACCGAGAATGGCGCAGAAGCTGTCGTTGTATGCGGGGCAGGGCGTCGGGAAGATCGACCGCGTGATGTCGGCGGCGGCGCGCGTGGAGGAGCTCGTGATGGGGCTCGCTGACGAGGGCGAGCGGGATGCGGCTGAACCGTTCGAGGGGGCCCGGTTGCGCTATGCGTAGGGTGCGGTGATTCGACGGCCGGGCATCGAGGCCGGCTGGTCGGCTCGTCGTGCGCGGGAAGCGATTCAGCGAGGTTCCTTGGCTAGCGGCTGCGAAATCGTGTCACTCCGGAACCCGTTCCCCCAAAAAAAAGCGCCGCGGGCATTCAGCCCGCGGCGCCATTGCGTGGTGCTACGACGAGAACGACACGCCGTAGCCCGACAGCACGCTTACATCTCCACGGTGTCGGCCACTTGCTTGAAGTCCTCGATCTGGTCGAAGTTCATGTACTGATAGATCTTGTCGCCATTGGCGTTGAGCACGCCCATGTCGGCCATGTACTCTTCCTTGGTCGGGATCTTGCCCAGACGCGAGCAGATCGCCGCCAGTTCCGCCGAGCCAAGGTACACGTTCGTGTTCTTGCCCAGGCGGTTCGGGAAGTTACGGGTCGAGGTCGACATGACCGTCGCGCCTTCACGCACTTGTGCCTGGTTGCCCATGCACAGCGAGCAGCCCGGCATTTCGGTACGCGCGCCAGCCGTGCCGAACACGCCGTAGTGGCCTTCTTCCGTCAGCTGCTTCTGGTCCATCTTGGTCGGCGGCGCGACCCACAGCTTGACGGGGATGTCGCGCTTGCCTTCCAGCAGCTTCGACGCGGCACGGAAGTGGCCGATGTTGGTCATGCACGAGCCGATGAACACTTCGTCGATCTTGGCGCCGGCCACGTCCGACAGCGTCTTCACGTCGTCCGGATCGTTCGGGCAGGCCACGATCGGCTCGTGGATGTCGGTCAGATCGATTTCGATGACGGCTGCATACTCAGCGTCGGCATCCGGCGACAGCAGTTGCGGGTCGGCCAGCCATTGCTCCATCGCCTTGATACGGCGCTGCAGGCTGCGCGGGTCCTGATAGCCTTCGGCGATCATCCACTTCAGCAGCGTGATGTTGCTGTTGAGGTATTCGATGATCGGTTCCTTGTTCAGACGCACCGAGCAACCGGCGGCCGAGCGCTCGGCGGAGGCATCCGACAATTCGAACGCTTGCTCGACCTTCAGATCGGGCAGGCCTTCGATTTCGAGAATGCGGCCCGAGAAGATGTTCTTCTTGCCTTGCTTGGCGACCGTCAGCATGCCTTGCTTGATGGCGTAGAGCGGAATGGCGTTGACGAGATCGCGCAAGGTCACGCCCGGCTGCATCTTGCCCTTGAAGCGGACCAGCACCGATTCCGGCATGTCCAGCGGCATCGTGCCCGTAGCGGCGGCGAACGCGACCAGGCCAGAACCGGCCGGGAAGCTGATGCCGATCGGGAAGCGGGTGTGCGAGTCGCCGCCCGTGCCGACCGTGTCGGGCAGCAGCATGCGGTTCAGCCACGAGTGGATCACGCCGTCGCCCGGGCGCAGCGCGATGCCGCCACGGTTGCTGATGAAGTTCGGCAGCGTCTGGTGGGTCTTCACGTCGACCGGCTTCGGATAAGCGGCCGTATGGCAGAACGACTGCATGACGAGATCAGCCGAGAAGCCCAGGCACGCCAGGTCCTTCAGCTCGTCGCGCGTCATCGGGCCGGTGGTGTCCTGCGAGCCGACCGAAGTCATGCGCGGTTCGCAGTACGCGCCCGGGCGAACGCCCTGGCCTTCCGGCAGGCCGCAGGCGCGGCCAACCATCTTCTGCGCCAGCGAAAAGCCCTTGCCGCTGTCGGCCGGCTGCTGCGGCAGGCGGAACAGCGTGGACGGAGCCAGACCCAGCGCTTCACGCGCCTTGGCGGTCAAACCGCGACCGATGATCAGCGGAATGCGGCCGCCGGCGCGCACTTCGTCGAACAGCACGTCTGACTTGACCTGAAACTCGGCGATCACTTCGCCGTTCTTCAGCGCCTTGCCTTCGTACGGGCGCAGTTCGACCACGTCGCCCATTTCCATCTTCGACACGTCGAGTTCGATGGGCAGCGCGCCGGCATCTTCCATCGTGTTGTAGAAGATCGGGGCGATCTTGCTGCCCAGGCACACGCCGCCGAAACGCTTGTTCGGGATGAAGGGGATGTCTTCGCCCGTGAACCACAGCACCGAGTTGGTGGCCGACTTGCGCGAGGAGCCTGTACCGACCACGTCGCCCACGTACGCGACCAGGTGGCCCTTTTCCTTCAGCGACTCGATGAACTTGACGGGACCACGCTTGCCGTCCTCTTCCGGCGTGATGCCGGGGCGGGCGTTCTTCAGCATTGCCAGCGCGTGCAGCGGGATGTCCGGGCGGGTGGTGGCGTCCGGGGCCGGCGACAGGTCGTCGGTGTTGGTTTCGCCCGTCACCTTGAACACGGTGATGGTCAGGCTTTGCGGCACTTCCGGACGGCTGGTGAACCATTCGGCGTCGGCCCAGCTTTGCATCACGGCGCGGGCGTTGGCGTTGCCCTTGTCCGCCAGTTCCTTGACGTCGTGGAACTGGTCGAACATCAGCAGGGTTTTCTTCAGCGCTTCAGCGGCGACGGTGCCGACTTCGGCGTCGGACAGCAGTTCGATCAGCGGCTGGATGTTGTAGCCGCCCAGCATCGTGCCGAGCAGCTCGGCGGCGCGCGCGCGCGAGATCAGCGCGCAGGCGGTCTCGCCTTTGGCCACGGCGGCCAGGAAGCCCGCCTTCACGCGCGCGGCTTCGTCCACGCCGGCGGGCACGCGGTTGGTGATCAGATCGAGCAGAGTCTGCTCTTCGCCAGCGGGCGGGTTGGTCAGCAGTTCCACCAGCTCGGCGGTCTGCTGAGCCGTCAGCGGCAGGGGAGGAATGCCGAGCGCGGCGCGCGCGGCTACATGAGCACGAAAGTTTTCAAGCATGGGAGACCTGCTGGTATTGCGTTTCAGGGGAGGACTTTTCAGGCACGTCGAAACTGCTTCGGGCACTGCTTTATTCGCGATTTTAATTGCAATACCCTATGCGGTCAAATGTCTTATGTCTTATATAAGAGTTGGAGGCGGAGACGGTGAGCGCGATTGCAGGGAACGGGGGCGCGAGAAAATCGCCTGGCGGCGAGATTACCTCTGACAGGCCGGTGAAATGCGCATCGCCCGACAGGCTCCGTGTGATCTCGATGGATGGCTTTTTTCGGCGCGGTGATTCAGCCGTCGCGTCGGACAGGTGAGGAATCGCGGGCCTGTTGGGTGATCGTTAGGTCCGGGCCTGTTTTTTGCTCACATAGTCACGTTCAGTCGTCCGCATCGCGTCGAATTCGCGCGATCCTGGTTGTTTTCGCAGATTGCCGGCATGGTCCGGCAGAAGGCGGTGTCGAATGTTGCGGTCAGGAAAAGACCATGGATGCGCGGGATGGCGCGGCGAAATGGCCCTGCGAATCCGTGACTTCGATTGGTCCAGGACGTCGCTCGGCCTCATCGACGATTGGTCATCGAGTCTGCGAGCGGCTGTTCAGTTAGTGCTCGCGTCTCCCGTACCGCTCGTGATGTTGTGGGGGCACGCTGGACATATGGTCTACAACGACGCCTATGCGGTTTTCGCGGGCGGCCGCCATCCGTTTCTGCTCGGGTCTCCCGTCGAGGAGGGCTGGCCAGAGATTGCCGATTTCAATCGCAACGTCGTCGACACTTGCCTCGCGGGCGGCACGTTGTCCTACAAGGACAAGGAACTCGTTCTGTTCCGCAACGGCGCCGCCGAAGACGTCTGGATGGATCTTTACTACAGCCCCGTGGTCGAGGATGACGGCGCGCCCGCTGGCGTCATCGCCGTCGTCATCGAGACATCCGAGCGCGTCATCGCCGAGCGGCGGCAACAGGAAGCTGAAGCTGCGCTGCTCAAGCTGACGCGCAACCTGGAGCAACGGGTGGCGGATGCGGTGACGGCCCGGGTGGAACTCGAAGAGCAACTTCGGCAGTCACAGAAAATGGAGGCGATCGGCGCACTGACAGGGGGTGTCGCGCACGATTTCAACAACGTCTTGCAAGCCATTTCGGGCAATCTGCAAGTGCTCGCGCTGCAGGAAAAGGGTAACGAAAATGTCCAGAAACGCGTCACCGCTGCGGCATCCGCCGTGGAGCGCGGCGGGAAACTGTCATCCCAACTGCTTGCTTTCGCTCGCCGCCAGCCCTTGTCGCCCACCGTCATCAATCCAGGCCGCATTTTCGATACGCTCGGCGACCTGCTCCAACGGGCTTTGGGCGAAAGCATTTCTGTTCAGATGTCGCTGTCGGCCCATCCATGGTTCATACAGGCCGACCGGAACCAGCTGGAAAATGCGGTGCTCAATCTGGCCATCAATGCGCGCGACGCGCTGGACGGAGAGGGCCAGATTAGCGTGATCGGAGAAAACGTGGTGTTGACCGCGAGCGACGTGACCGGTGCCGAGATCGCGGCAGGAGAGTATCTGCGCATTACGGTTCGGGACGAGGGGGTAGGAATGTCACCCGAGGTTCTCGAACGTGCGTGTGAGCCGTTCTTCACCACCAAAGGGGAGGGCCAGGGAACCGGCCTGGGTTTGAGCATGGTGTTCGGCTTTGTGCGGCAAAGCGGCGGCCATCTGACCATCCTCAGCGAAGTCGGTCGAGGCACGTCCGTACAGATGCATTTTCCTCGGAGTGCCGTGGCAGAGGGCACGCTATCGGAATTCAGCCTTGCCTCGCATGTCGGTGGCAACGAGATCATTCTGGTGGTGGAAGACGACGCCAGCGTTCGGGCGACCTCTGCGGAACTGCTGCGGGAACTGGGCTATGAAGTCGTCGAGGCCGTCAACGGGGACGCGGCATTGGCGCTGTTGCAAAGCGGCGTCAAGGTCGACCTGGTGCTGACGGATGTCGTGATGCCGGGCGCGGTGAAGAGCGCGGACCTCGCCGCCTGGGCGCGCAGCAGAACGCCGCCCGTTCCTGTGCTTTTTACCTCTGGCCATACGCGCGACATCATCTCGAAAAATAATATTCTCGCGCCCGACGTCAAGCTCCTGCGCAAGCCATATCTTCCCGAAACGCTGTCCCGGATGGTGCGCGCCGTGCTCGCGGAATCGACGCGGCCGGGCTAGCGTCGAACGGCGGTGCACGCTCGGGAAGCAGTCGATGCCCGCGTCCCGATACGGCTTAAGGCGATTCGTTCATGCAGGCATCCACACGCGTCCGTCGCTTCGAAGCGCCGTCATCCAGCTTGCCCGCGATGTACTTCGCGACGCGCCAGCCGAACACGATGGCCGGTCCCAACGTCGTGCCGGGCCCGGGATACGTGCCGCGAAATATCGAAGCCAGATCGTTGCCGCACGCGAAGAGTCCCGGTATCACGTTGCCGTTCACATCGAGCAGTTCGCCGTTCGCATTTCCGCTCAGACCCGCGCTGCACGCGAGGTCGGCTGGCCACACGGTCACGGCGTAGTACGGGCCTTTGCCCAACGCACGGATGCACGGATTGGGCTTCTGCGCGGCGTCGCCGTTGAAGCGGCTCATCGGGCTGGAGCCGCGGCCGAAGGCGGGGTCGCTGCCCGATGCGGCATCGCGATTGTAGGTTTCGACAGTGCGCGCGAGCCCTGTCGCATCCACGTGCAGCTTCGCCGCCAGTGCGGCCAGCGTGTCGCCTTTGACCAGATACCCGGCGCGCTCGAATTCGGCAATGCGCGCGCGGCTTCGCCCCGGCATCAGCAGGCCCAGACCATAGTCGCGGATAAAGTCTGCGTCGACGATCAGATGCGCCGGTACGCTCGGGCCATGGCCGTCGTCGCGCAGCATGCCCATCACGAAGTCGTGATAGGAGCCGGATTCGTTGACGAACCGCTCGCCCCGGCTATTCACGGCAATGAGTCCCGGCTTCGCGCGATCGAGGATGATATGCGGCCACACGCTATCGCCGCCGCCGGACGAACGGCGGATCGAGCAGGGCATCCAGAGGCCCGGGCTGTCGCCGCCGTTTTCGAGTCGCGCATCGACGGCGAGCGCGCTGCCCACGCCGTCGCCCGTGTGAGTGTCGGGAGCCAGCGACAGCCGTTCTGCGGCAGCCGGAAACAACTGTTTGCGCAGCGCCGGATGCCGCGCGACGCCGCCCGTGGCGAGCACGACACCGCGACGCGCGCCGATGCGCCGTTGTTCGCCGTCGCGCGAACCGATCACGGCGCCCGTCACGCGGCCTTGCTCGCGAACCAGTTCGACGAGCGGCGTTTCGAAGCGTATTGCCACGCCGCGCTTGCGCAAGCTGTAGAAGAGCCGGGCGGCGAGCGCGTTGCCCATGACGAGTTGCGTGCCGCGCGCAAAACGCATGCGGTCGACGACATAACGGCCGACCACTTCGACGGTGCGCCTGAAATTGCCGAACGATCCGAACGGACTGAGCAGCGCGCCGAGGTCGCTGCGATTGACCATCATCCCGCCCAGGCCCATGAATTCCTTGCGCGGCGGGCGCACGCGCGAGAAGTCCTTGTCCAGCACGCGGGCATCGAAAGGCAGGGGCGCGAGCGCGCGGCCGCCGAATGCCGCGCCGGGCCCCGTCACATAGTCGGGATGCGCGGCCGCCGCGACGAATTTGACGTCGCTGATGCGCTGCAATTCGTCGATGGCCAGCGGGCCGCTTTGCAGGAAGGCCTCGCGTGCTTCGTCGCCGCCGCGCTCGCCGACCACCGATTGCAAGAACCGGCGCGCGTCGTCGACGCTGTCGGGCACGCCCGCATCGACGCTCAATTGCGTGCCGGGCACCCACGTCGTGCCGCCCGACGTCGATGTGATGCCGCCGACGGCCTCCGTCTTTTCGCACAGGAGAACGTCGAGGCCCTCGTGATGCGCGATCAACGCAGCCGTCATGCCCGCCGCGCCCGCGCCGAACACGAGCACATCGACTTCTTCGTCCCATTGGATGCTGCTGCCTGAATTCATGTTCACTGTCTCCTCTGATGCCTTGCTGCCGTTTCCGTGCTTGCTGGATGGTGTTTGAAGCGGACGTCAGTAAGTCGCGCGTCCGCCGGACAGATCGAAGGCGGCGCCCGTCGAAAACGAGCATTCATCCGATGCCAGCCACGCGGCCAGGCTTGCGACTTCGTCGGCCGTGCCGGCGCGTTGCATCGGAATCTTCGCGAGACTTGCGGCGAGCGCGTCGGGGGTCATCTGCTGCAGCAAGGGTGTCTCGATCACGGCAGGCGCGATGCAGTTCACGCGCACCGGCGTCAGCGCCAGTTCCTTGCCCATCGACTTCGTGAACGCAATCACGCCCGCTTTGGCCGCCGAATACGCGGACATCGACGGATTGCCTTCCTTGCCCGCAATCGACGCGAGATTGACGATGCGGCCAAAGCCCGCGTCGAGCATGGGTTGGACGGCGGCGCGCGAGCACAGGAACACGCTGCGGAGATTGACGTCGATACAGCGCTGCCATGCGTCCAGCGCGCTGTCGGCGACGGTCGAGATCGGGCCCGTCGTGCCCGCGCCATTGATCAGCACATGCAGCGCGCCGAAGCGTTCGAGAGTGGTGTGGAGCGCGGCGGCGACGGAGGCTTCGTTTGTCACGTCCACATGCACGCCGATGGCTGCGCCGTTCGTGCCGCTGTTTTCGTCAGCGCACAGCGTGTCGGCGGCTTCGCGCGCCGCACGCGCATCGAGGTCCCACAGCGCGACGCGCATGCCGTCGCGTTGCAGCCGCGCCGCAATTGCCCGGCCGATCCCGCCCGCGCCGCCCGTGACGACGGCGACTCGCTGCGCCGCGCTCATGCCGCTCATGCTTTTGCGTCGAGCAGAAACTCGACCATGCGATCGCATACGCGCGCGAACATCTGCGTGCCTGTCACGGTCTTGCAGCCTCGCGCCCGTGCCGCTTCGATGAACGGCGTGAGCGGCGGCTTCGTGACGACGTCGCCGACAAACGTGGAGGCAGGCAGGCGCGACACGTCGATAGGCAGCGGATCGTCGGCGCGCATGCCCATCGGCGACGCGTTGACGACCACGTCGAACGATCCGGCTTCGACATCGGCCGCCGCCACGTGCACGGCGCCGCGTTGCATCGCGGCGAGCCGTGTGACGAGCGAAGCCGTGCGCGCCGTATCGTTGTCGCGCACGCCGAGGGCGGCGACGCCCGCGCTGACGAGCGCTTGACCGATGGCCGAGCCCGCGCCGCCCGCGCCGATCAGCAGCGCGCGTTTGCCGCGCAGATCGCAGCCCGCATCTTCGAGCGCGGCGACGAAGCCCGTGCCGTCGAACATACCGCCATGCCAGCCGCCATCGGCCGTGCGCCGCAGCGTGTTCACCGCGCCGAGAAACGCGGCCTCATCGGACAGACTCGAGCAGAAGCCGGCGGCGCTGAACTTGTGCGGCACGGTGATGATCACGCCATCGACATTGCGCATTGGCGAGACGCCGGCGAAGAATGCCGCGAGGTCGTCCGGCGCGACGTGCGCGGGGACCACCAGCGCGTCGCGTCCCGCTTCGCGCAATGCCGCCGTCACGCCTTTGGGCGAGCGCACCTGCGCAATGGGATCACCGACAATGAAATACACGCGCGTCGCGCCGCTGAGTCCCTCGTCGAGCGATACGGCGACGTTCGTTGCAGTCGTTTGGGTCATGCTGTTTTCACCTCCAGAGTAGAACGGGCATCGTCATGCACGATGCCGAGCAGTTTGGCCTGAGTCGCGCTGTCCTGCGCGAGCGCGTCAGCCGTGTTTTCGTACGCGACGCGGCCGTTGACGAGCACATACACGCGGTCGGCGATCGGCAACACCATATCGGCCTGATGTTCGACGATAACGACACTTGCACGCTCGCGCAGCTTGACGACGGCATCGAGCACTTCCTGCACGACGGCAGGCGCAAGACCTTCGAACGGCTCATCGAGCAGGATCGCTTTGGCGGGCGCCATCAACGCGCGCGCGATGGCCACCATCTGCCGTTCGCCGCCCGACAGATGTTCGGCGCGTACGTCCTTGCGGTTCGCGAGCCGCGGAAAAAGCGCGTAAATCTCGTCGACGCTCGCGCCGCCCTTGCGTGCGGCGAGCCGCAAGTTTTCGTAGACGGTCAGATTCGGAAACAGGCGGCGGCCTTCGGGGACCATCGCGAGACCGAGCCGGTTGATCTCGTGCATGGGCCGCGACGTGATGTCGTGTCCGTCGAACGTGATGGTACCGGCGCTGATCTGCGCGACACCCGTTGCCGCGCGCAGCGCGGTCGTCTTGCCGACGCCGTTGCGCCCGAGGACCGCGATCACTTCGCCTTCGTGCAGCGTGAGATCGATGCCGTCGAGAATCGTGTTGCCCGCGTAGCCCGCCTTCACGTTTTGCAATTGCAGAAGCACGCGCCGGTTGGCCGGGGTGTCGCGTATGTGCGCGACACGGTCGGCGAGACGCGCATCGACGGGACGCTGGCCCTTTGCGTGACCCATGTACGCTTCGATCACTTCAGGATGCGCCGCGACTTTGGCAGGCGAGCCGTCGGCGATCAGATGACCGCGATGCAGCACGCTGACGCGATCGGAGATGGTCAGCACGCGGTCGATGTCATGTTCGATCAGCAGCACCGCGTGATGATTCGCGAGTTCGCGAATGATGCGCGCGACGTTGGCGCGATCCGCTTCGGCAAGGCCCGCGAGCGGTTCGTCGAGCAGCAGCAGACGGGCTTGCGTCGCGAGCGACAACGCGATTTCGAGCAGACGCTGTTCCCCATGCGAGAGACTCTCGCACGACGCCGCCGCTCGCTCGACGAGGCCGACGGCTGCGAGCAGCGACCAGGCGCGCGCGTTCTGCGTGTCGAGCGTATGCGCGTCGCGCCACAAGCCGAGCCGTTCGCGCTGCGCGGCCTGCACGGCGACGCGCACGTTCTCGAACACGGTGAGGTTGCGAAACACGCTGAGAATCTGGAACGAGCGGCTCATGCCGAGCCGCACGCGGCGGAACATCGCCAGTCTCGTCACGTCCTTGCCGTCGAACGTGATCGTGCCCGACGATGGTGGCAGCACGCCCGTCAGCATGTTGAAGAAGGTCGTCTTGCCGGCGCCGTTCGGCCCGATGAAACTGTGCAGCTGATACGGAAAGACGTCGAGGTCGATCTTGTCGGCCGTCACCAGCGAGCCGAATTGCTTCGACAACCCGCGCACGCTGAGAATCGGCGCGTCCGGATTCATGTCGATGCGGCTCGCGCGGTACGGCGCGATCACTTCGGGACGGGCGGGAATGGTGTCGCGCACGAGCGTCCAGCGCGGCCGGCGCAGCAGGCGCTGCGCGAGACCCTGAATGCCTTCGGGGGAGAAGAACGCGAACGCAATGATGATCGGCGCGAACATCAGCCACCAGTGTTCGGTGAGGCTGCTCAGTTTGTCTTCGAGCAGGATGAACGCAATCGCGCCCCACAGCGGCCCGAGAAACTGGTGCACGCCGCCCAGCACTGTCATCAGCAGACTGTCGCCTGCGTGTTCCCAGCTAAGGTTGTTTGCATACGCGCCCTGCAGCATCAGGCACAGTAACCCGCCCGCGTAACCGATCACCGAGGCGGAGATCACAAACGCATACAGCTTCAGGCGGTAGGTGTCATAGCCGAGGCTCGCGGCGCGCTGCTCGTTGTCGCGCAGCGCCTGCAACGCGCGCCCGAATGGCGCGTGGACGAGGCGCCACAGGCCATATGCGACGGCGATCACCGTGACGCACGCGAACACATGAAAGCCCGTGGTGGTCGCGAAGGTCGGGCGCGGCACGTTTTGCAGGCCGTTCTCGCCGCCCGTCACGTCGGTCCATTTGAACGCGATTTCGAATGCGATCTGCGAGCAGGCGAGCGTGAGCAGCGAGAAATACAGCCCGCGCCGCTTGAGCACGATCGCGCCGATCAATGCGGCCATGACGGCCGTGACGGCCACGCTCGCGGCCAGCGCAACGAGTTCGTTGCCGATCAGACGTTGCAGCGAGATCGCAACCAGATACGTCGAGGTGCCGAAGAACACCGAGGCGCCGAACGGCACCAGACCCGCATAAGCGACCAGAAGATTCACGCCCATGCCGTAGAGCGTGTAGATGGCGATCTGTGTCGCGCGTTCCAGCGGCGTGCCGCTTGCGGTCAATGCGATCGAGACGATGAGGAGGCACGTGGTCAGCAACGCGACGGGGTGCCGGGTCAACAGTTTGACATTCATTCGAAGCGCTCCCAGCGTTCGCCGAACAGCCCGCGCGGACGCACGAGCAGAACGAGTGCCATCAGGACATACATCGCCACCGACGACCCTTCCGGAAAGAACTGCACGGCGAGCGCCGTCACCACGCCGACCAGCAGGCCCGCGACGACGGCGCCCGCAAACGAGCCCAGACCGCCGATCGTCACGATCACGAAGGCGGGCATGACGGCCGCCGTCGCCATGCTGGGCGTGACGGTCAGCAGCGGTGCGGCGAGCACGCCCGCCGCGCCCGCGAGCAACGCGCCGAGACCGAACGCGCCCGTCAGCACGCGCGGCAGATTGATGCCGAGCAGGCCGACCATCTCGGGGTCGCGGCTGCCCGCGCGCAAGATGCGCCCATAGGGCGTGAACTTCATGAACCACCACAACGCGAGCAGAATCGCGACCGTCGCGGCAAGCACGAACAGACGATACTTCGTGATCAGCAGCGGCCCGTAGACGAGAAAGCCGCTGAGCGCGGCAGGCGGACTGAACGGCAGGCCGCCCGCGCCCCACACGAGGCGGATCAGCGCCGTCAGCAGCAGCGACAGGGCGAACGTCACGATCAGTCCGAGCAGAGGCTCCTTGCCGTACAGCCGCCGGATGAAGATCACTTCGATCAGCACCCCCGCGAGCGCGACGAGGACGGGCGCGACGATCACGGCGGCCCAACCGAACTGCGTCGACAGGGCGATCGCGAAATACGCGCCGAGCGCGAACAGCGCGCCGTGCGCAAAGTTGACGATGCCCAGCAGCCCGCAGATGATCGACAGACCGATCGCGAGCAACACGTAGAGAAAGCCCAGCACCAACCCGTTGGCGATCTGGGACAACACCATTTCTGCCATGCCTGTACTCCAGCTGAATGCAGATAACCGCAGGACATTGCGGAACGGATCGGGCCGCTGCATGAGGCTCACGCAACGGCCCGCCGATGCCGCAGCAAAGTTCGCCGCGCGTTATCGCGCAGCCATCGTGCAACCGATTTCCTGCTTCGTGCCGTAAAGGCTGTCGAGCTCCGCGGGGTTCTGCGGCACGGCCGACACCTGGTTGAGCCAGTCCCACTTGTCGGTGATGTGGTCCTTCACCTTGAAGACCGTCCAGCGGCGCAGCATCTGGTGATCCCACGGGCGGAAATAGGCAGGCCCGCTGCTGTCGCCGAACTGCACGGTCTCCAGGCTCTGCACGATGTCCGGCCCGGACGTGCTCTTCGCCTGATTGACGCCGGCGAGCAGGGCGCGCGTCGTGAACCAGCCGATCCAAGCCTTGTCGGCAGGCGGCTTGCCGTACTTCGCCGTGTACTTCCTGATGAACGCGAGCTCTTCGGGCGAATGGCCGGGCGAACTGTAGTGCCAGGGCTTGCCGTAGTAGCCGGTTGCCGCATCGACGTTGATCGACCACAGGTCCGAATCGCCGATGATGGGACAGGCAACGGGAATCTTGTCCTTCATGCCCATTTCCGCGTACTGCTTGAGGAAGGTCGAGAGATCGCCGCCCGGCAGGCCGAGCAGCACGACATCGGGCTTCGACTGGCGGATCTTCAGAATGAACGAGCTGAAGTCGGTGGTGTTGAGCGGCGTCACATCCGCACCCGCGATCGTGCCGCCCGACTGCTTCAGCAACTCGGACATGGAACGCTGGATATCCTGCCCATACGCGTAGTTCGCGACGAGGAAGTGCCACTTCTTGCCGATCGCCAGCAGCGACGGCGCAAGCGCGCGGCACGTGACGGGCGTCGGACTGAGCACGCGAAACGTGTACGGATTGCAGCTGCTGCCCGTCAGCTCGCGCGCGGCGGCGTTCGGCGCGATATAGGGCGTCTTGGTACGGTTCGCGACGGAAGACATCGCCAGCGACGTGCCGCTATTCGTGCCGCCGATCACGGCGATGACCTTGTCCTGCTCGATCAGCTTCTGCATGTTCTGCTGCGCCGACTGCGGATTCGGCTCGTCGTACCACACCAGATCCACGCGGCGGCCGCGTGCCTGGTTGTTCGCATCGTCGAGCGCCATCTTCACGCCGTTCGCGATCACTTCGCCCTGCTCGGTCCACACGCCTTGCTTGGCCATCAGCAGCCCCAGCTTGAGCGGCTGCTCGCCTTGCGCGCGCACGATAGCGGGCGCGGCCAGCACGGCCGCGCCGCTCGCGAGCGTCTTGCCCGCGGCGGCGAGCCACGCGCGCCGCGTCATGCCCGCGCTGTCGGGCGCACTCTGCGCTTCGTGATTCATGGGTTGTGTGTGTTCGTCCTTCATGTCTCTCCGCTCCTCTCCGTATTCGTTCGCAAACTCTCGACGACCCGAACTTTTGGTGAACTGTAGTTCTAATTGGAATAGTATTCAACAATCAAAGCGAATTTCATTAAATCCGGGTATTCACCTGGACGCTGTTGTATGACCCTTGTGTTCAACCTGAGGAGATGACGGAAATGGCAAGGAGACGTTTGGCGGTGATCGGCGCGGGCGCGATCGGACGGATGCACGTGGAACGGGCGCGGCTGCACCCGCAGGCGGAAGTGGTCGCGATTGCGGACCCATCGCCTGCCGCGCGCGAATTCGCGCGTGAGGAAGGGCTGCGCTGGTTTGCCGACTACGCGCCGATGCTCGACGAGGTGCGCCCGGACGGCGCGATCGTCGCCACACCGAATGCGACGCATGTTGACGTGGGGCTCGCATGCATTGCGCGCGGCATTCCCGCGCTGATCGAAAAACCCGTTGCCGACGATGTGGAAGCGGCGCAACAACTGGGCCGCGCAGCCCGCGACGCGAATGTGCCGCTGCTGGTGGGGCACCATCGGAGGCACAATCCGATCCTGCGGCGCGCGAAGGAAATCGTTGTCTCCGGGCGGCTCGGCACGCCCGTCACCGCGAATGCGCTTGCGACGTTCTACAAGCCCGACGCGTATTTCGACGTCGAATGGCGGCGGCGCGCGGGCGGCGGGCCCGTGCTGATCAATCTGATCCACGACATCGACATCATGCGATTCCTGCTCGGCGATATCGTCGAGGTGCAGGCGCTGACGTCGAATGCGGTGCGCGGCTTCGAGGTGGAGGACACGGCTGCCGTGTTGCTGCGCTTCGCTAGCGGCGCGCTCGGCACACTCGCCGTGTCGGACTGCGCGTGCGCACCGTGGAACTGGGACCTTGCGGCGGGCGAAGCGGCGCACTATCCGCGTCAGCAGGTGAACACGCATTTTCTGATCGGCACCGATGCGTCGCTTACGCTGCCGCAACTCGACGTGTGGGAATACCGCGCGCGCAAAGGCTGGCACGAACCGTTGACCGTCGAGCGCAGCACGCCGCACAGCGCCGATCCGTATCACGAACAGTTGCGCCACTTCGCTGCCGTGATCGCGCGTGAGGAAGCGCCACTCTGTCCGGTCGACGACGCCGCGCGCACGCTGGCCGCGACGCTCGCGGTGCATCGGGCCGTGGCGGCGCGCACGCCCGTCGCGCCCGCGCTTTGAGGTCGGGTTGTCGTCAGTGATGTGCGGCGTGCGTGTGACGGTAGAACGCTACCGTCTGCCGCAGACCTGCTTCGAGCGAGGTCTGCGGCAGGTCCGGCAACAGGCGCGCCAGCGCGGGATCGCGCGGAAAAGCGGTCGCGATGGGCAGCGCGGTGCCGGCGGCATCGATGCGCGCGCCCGGCACGATCGAGGCAATGCTGTCGATCACCGTCTGCACGGAAGCGATCTGTCCCGCGAGCGTGAACGCATGGGCGCCTTCCACGTCACGCAACAGGGCCGCCTCGTAAGCGGCAGCGACATCGTCCGCGTACACGAAGCCTGTCGATCCCGTGAACGGCATCGTGTACCGCTCGCCGCGCGCGGCCGCCCGGCACGCGAGGCTCGGCCCGGCGCTCGATCCCGTCTCGCGTCCCGCACCATAGACCACCAGCGGGCGAAAGCCGACGCTCGCGATCCCATGATCGTTCCAGTACGCGCGCGCCGAGCCTTCGCAGGCGAGCTTGAACGCGCCGTAGTGCGTTTGCGGATGCGGCGTCGCGCCGTCGTCGGGGCCGAACACGCCCGCGCTGCTTGCATAGAGCACGCGTTGCAGACCCGCCGCGCGCGCCGCGTCGAAGACATTCAGCGTGCCGATCAGATTGATCTGCGCGCCGCGCACCGGGTTGGCCGCGCAATCGGGCGTGAGGATGCCCGCGAGATGAATCACGGCGTCGCAGCCATCCAGCGCACGCGCGACGTCGGCGGCTTGCGCGATATCGCCCGTTCGCCACGGGACCGCGGCCGCCAGTTCCGGCGACAGCGCATGCAGCAATTGCGGCTTCGCCTGCAGATCGAACGCCACACATTCGATGCCGCGCGCAAGCAGCCGCCGCATGATCCACGCACCCAGAAAGCCGCTGCCACCCGTTACCAGCACGCGCATGTCCCTTCTCCTCATCGTCACAAAAACTTTGCACGATCGCAATTTGTGGAATAGTATTCCACAAAGAAAGTTAGTTCCATAGTTTCTGGAAAAGCAGAGCCGAAGATGAAGCGTGAAGCGATACTCGAATGCGATGTGCTGGTGCTGGGCTCCGGTGCGGGCGGGCTGTCGGCTGCCGTGACGGCGGCGGCGCAGGGCTTGCGCGTGATGGTTGCGGAGAAGGAAGACGTGTTCGGCGGCACGACTGCGTGGTCGGGCGGCTGGATGTGGATTCCGCGCAATCCGCTGGCGACGCGCGCGGGCATCCGCGAGGACATCGACGCGCCGCGCACTTACCTGAAGAGCGAACTCGGCGCGCAGTTCGATGCGGACAAGGCGGATGCGCTGCTGGCGCGCGGACCCGAAATGGTCGAATTCTTCGAGCAGCATACGGCGATGCGCTTCATCGACGGCAATCGCGTTCCCGATTTCCACACGACGCCCGGCGCGGCGACGGGTGGCCGCTCGGTATGCGCCATGCCGTTCGACGGCAGGGAACTAGGCCCGTTGATCCACAAGCTGCGCGAGCCGCTGTCGGTGATGACGATCAAGGGCATGGCGCTCGCGTCGGGGCAGGATCTCGCACACTTCTATCGCGCGACGCGTTCCGTGAAGTCCGCGCTCTACGTCACGCGGCGGCTCGCGGCGTTCGCGTGGCAGAAGCTGCGCCATGGTCGCTCGATGCATCTGGTCAACGGCAACGCGCTGGTAGCGCGCCTGTTGAAGTCGGCGGCGGATCGCAACGTGGATCTGCGCACGCGCGCGAGAGCAATTGGCCTGTTGCGCGACGACGCGCGCGTCACGGGCGCGCGCGTCGAGATCGGCGGCGTGGTGCACGAGGTGCGTGCGGCGCGCGGCGTGGTGCTCGCATGCGGCGGCTTTCCGCATGATGTCGCGCGACGTGCCAGCACGTTCGCGTACACGCCTTCGGGCAAGGAACATTGGTCGGCGGCGCCGCGCTCGAATACGGGTGACGGTATTCGTCTTGGCGAATCGATTGGCGCGCGCTTCGACGATACGCTCGATGCGCCCGCCGCCTGGGCGCCCGTTTCGCTCGTGCCGCAACGCGGCGGCGATGTGGCGTTCGCACATCTGATCGAACGCGCGAAGCCGGGTGTGATCGCCGTCACGCGCGCGGGACAGCGTTTTGTCAACGAGGCGTCGTCCTATCACGATTTCATGTCCGCGTTGCTCGGGACGACGCCGCGCGGTGCGGAGGTGTGTGCCTGGCTGATCTGCGATCACCGTTTCCAGCGCCGCTATGGGCTCGGTTTTTCGAAGCCCTTTCCGTTTGCCGTTTCGAGCTACGTGCGTTCGGGTTATCTGAAGCGAGGCGCGACGCTGGCTGAACTCGCCGCCGCGTGCGGCATCGATGCGCAGGGTCTGGAGACCACGGTTGCCGCCTACAACTCGTACGCGAAAGACGGCTTCGATCCGCAGTTTCACAAAGGCTCCACGCCGTACAACCGCGTACAGGGCGACCCGGCGCATGAGCCGAACCCCTGCATCGCGCCGATCGAAGACGGGCCGTTCTACGCCGTCAAGCTGCTGCCGGGCAGCCTCGGCACGTTCGCGGGCCTCGCCACCGATGCGAACGCCCGCGTGCTCGATCGCCACGGCGACGCGATTGCCGGCCTCTACGCGGTCGGCAACGACAGCGCGAGCATGATGGGCGGCTGCTATCCGAGCGGCGGCATCACACTCGGCCCGGCGATGACATTCGGCTATCTCGCGGGAATTTCTCTTGCCGGTGCGGCCCAAGTCCCGACGCGCGCCGGCTCTTCCAGTTCACATCAAGGAACCACGCAATGACACTCTATGACACAGTCACGCTCACGGTAAAAATCGGCACCAACGCGCAGGTGTTCGAAAGCATCAAGGCGAGCGGCAATCAGCCCGGCTCGACCTTGCTCGGCTGCTGGTATTCGGACATCGGCGCGCTCGGCAAGGTGATGGTGCTGCGCGGCTTCGAGTCGGAGGCGGCGCTCGTGAACGAGCGCAAGCGTCTGCTGCTCGAAGGCAATCCGTTCGGCTGCGGCGAGTTCGTCGAGGACGTGAAGGTGGAGAGCTACGCGCTCTTTCCGTTCCTGCCGCCCATCGAACCGGCCGTGCATGGCGGCATCTACGAGATGCGCGTCTACGGCACGAAGCTCGCGAGCCTGCAGCATACGATCGACGCATGGGAAAAGGCCGTGCCGGAGCGCACGAAACGTTCCCCGCTGATCGGCGCGATGTATTCGCTGGACGGCACCGTGCCGCGCTTTCTGAACATCTGGCCGTATGCGGGCGTCGACGAACGCTCGCGCATTCGTGCCGAAGCCGTCAAGGACGGCATCTGGCCGCCGAAGGGCGGACCCGCGCATCTGACGACGATGGAGTCGACGGTTTACGTGCCCGCGCCGTTTTCGCCGCTGCGCTGAACGGTGTACGCAACGCACGAAACGAACTGGATAAAAGGAGACATGATGACCCAGGCTCATGCGCGCGCGCTGTCGCTGTCGGCGCTGACTGTGCTGGAACTGACGCCGCCGCAAATGGTGCAATGCGCGGTCGATGCAGGCTACGACTTCGTCGGCCTGCGTCTGCTGCCTGCCACCGATCACGAAGTGCGGCATGAAATCGTCGGCGATACGCAGCTCAAGCGCGAGACGCTCGCGGTGTTGAAGGACACGGGCATGCGTGTGCTCGATGTCGAGATCGTGCGGCTAAAGCCGGATACGGACGTGGCGTCGTACAAGCCGATGCTCGACACAGCCGCCGAACTCGGCGCGCGCTATGTGCTCGTGGCCGGCAACGATCCCGACGATGCGCGCATGGCCGACCGGCTCGGCAAGCTGTGCGATATCGCGGCGCCGCTCGGCCTCACGCCTTCGCTCGAGCCGATGCCATGGACCGACGTGAAGAACATCGCGCAGGGCGCGCGCATCGTCGAAGCGAGCGGCAGGCGCAACACGGGCCTCATCATCGACCCGATTCACTTCGACCGCGCGGCGGATTCGCTCGATGCACTGCGCGCACTGCCGCGCGATTACTTCGGCTACGTGCAGTTCTGCGACGCACCCGCCGAACGTCCCGCCGATCTCGATACCTTGCTGTTCCAGGCGCGTTGTGAACGGATGATTCCGGGCGAGGGCGGTCTCGATCTCGTCGGCATCCTGCGCGCGTTGCCCGGGCACTTGCCGGTGAGCGTCGAAGTACCGACGCAGCGTTGGGCGCAGACCACCTGTGCCCTCGATCGTGCGCGCCGCCTGCATGAGGCGGCGTGGGCGGTGATCGAACAGGCGTGCGCGAGCGCGACGTGAGCGCTGGACGCTGACCGCCGACGGCCCCCAGCGAAGGACATGCGAAACCGCTTGAATTCCACTGTGGAATCATGTTCTCATTTGCACGATACAGTTTAAATGAGAGTGCACTATGGCAGGCAATCTGGAGCGGGCGCTGGCGGTGCTCGAACTGCTGGCGAAGAATGGCGGGCGCATGCCGCTCGCGGCCATCGCCGACACGCTGAACATTCCGCGCAGCGGCACGCACCGTCTGCTGTCGATGCTGATCGACGAAGGTTTTGTGCGTCAGGACGAAGATCACGGCGAGTACATGCTGGCGCTGAAGCTGGTGTCGCTGGGGCTGATCTATCTGTCGACGAGTGGCGTGTCCGATATTTCGCAGCCGGTGCTCGACCGGCTCGCGGAAAGCTCGGGTGAGCTGGCGCGCCTCGGCGTGGTCGAGGACGACCACATTACGTTTGTGGGCAAGGCGCAGGGCGCGAAGTCGGGGTTGCGTTACGACCCGGACATGGGCAGCCAGCCGCCGCTGCATTGCACGGCGAGCGGGCAGGCGTGGCTATCCACATTGTCTGACGAACGTGCCATCGAGCTGGTGTCGAAGCAGGGCGGCCTTGGGCCGAAATCGCTCAATGCGCCGCGTGCGCCGAAGACCATTCAGCAATTCCTCAAGGATCTGAACGGCGCGCGGCAACGCGGCTATGGCGTCGCGATCGAGACGTACGAGGCGGGCATGACATCGATTGCCGCACCCGTGCGCAATCCCGTCACGGGCGAGGTGGTGGGTATCGTGAGTCTTGCTGGGCCGACGAGCCGGTTGCCGGAGTCGCGCTTGAAGGAACTCGCGCCGTCGCTGTTGAGCGCCGCGGCGGACATGGGGGCCGCGACGCTCAGTTCGCCGCTGTTCAAGCGCGCACCGGCCGAGGCGGCGCCCGCGCAATCGGCATCCGCACCGAAGAAGCGTGCGCGGGCGGGGGCGAAGGCGTAGGCGGCTGTGGCACACGCGGTAGCACTTCGATCCGTGTGCGACACATTCGCGACATGGTCTGTCGCCGCTATCTGGCGTGATGGCTACCGATCCGATGTCCGGCACCCGGCAACGGATTGCGAAGGCCCGCCAGGGTCGGGTCTAATCCGGGGACTCGTGCGTCAGAGGCTGAACGCATGACGCACGTCCCGGTTTTAGTGGTCTCCTCGCGTACTGCAAGACTATCCCGTCAGTTGACCTGCAACTGGCCGCCGCGGCCAAGACCGCCTTTGACGTCCTGTGCCTTGTAACTGCGCAGCGCCACGACCATCTTGTTGTACGCGTCGATGAACGCGGCGACGGTGGCCTTGCCTTCCGGCGTCTTCGAAAAGCCGCTCAGGCTGCCGCCTGCCGTGCCGCCGAATCCCGCCAGTGCTGCGCCGTAGTTGGTCGCGGTGGAATTGCCTTCCGCCGCCGAAATCTGCACCGCCGACCGCACGTCGAATAGCGTGAGTGTCACCACCGACGCCTTCGATTGCATGCCGCCCGCAATCTTCGCAATGGCGGCGTTGCCCACGAGGCCGCCGAGCACGCCGCTGACCCCGCCGATCGCCGAGTCGTTGATGACGATCTGCGGTTCCATGTAGTAGTCGGCGGCAACGCGTTGGCCCTTCTGCTGTTTGGAGCCTGCGCGGTATTCGCCGGAATTGCGCTGCAGCGATGTGATCCGGCTCAGGCGCGCATCCGTCTTCTGATTGCCGATCGACGTGATGACGAAACAGTTCGATTGCTGGACGGCCAGACGCAGCAGCGGTTCGATCGTCGTGACCTGAGTGGCGCTGCCGAATGGGCCGAACCAGTCGGCGTTGCGGCCGTCGTCGACGGCGATCGTGCCGAGCGGCGCCGTGCAGCGCTCCAGCGTTTCCTCCGCGCCGGCGCTGACTGCGCCGCCTGCCGCGCCCGACACGCCCGCGCTCTGTCCCCCGGTGGACACCATGCCGCCGCAAGCGCCGAGCGCCCCGATCATGACGATCGAGAGCATGCTCTTAACCGCCGGATGTTTTGTAATGAGAGTCATGTTGTAGTGTGCGTAATGGATGGTTCGACATGAGGATGCTTCGACTTCGACCGTCGATTCAACCCGGATAAAAGCCCTTTAATAGCCGTACCACGCGCGCTCGCGCCAATACCCGTGATACGCGTAGCCCGCGCTCCAATAGCCGTAGTAAACCGGCCGCCATTCGGTTTGCCACCGGTAATAGTCTTCATCGGATTGCTTTGCGGCTCTTGCTTGCGCGAGCAACTGCTTCGATTCCTGATCGCCGCGGCCCGCTGCCATCAGCAGCCATTTTTCTGCTTCGCGCGGGTCCGGTCCCATCTCTTCGAGACCAAACAGATAGAAACTGCCCAACGCCTTCTGCGCTTGCAGGTCGCCGCCTTCTGCCGCCTTTCTCATCCACACCAGCGCCTGATAACTGTCCTGGCGCACACCGTCGCCGCGGAAGTAGCGCAGGCCAAGGTCGTAGGCGGCGCGCGGGTCGTGTTCGGCCGTCTGCTTCAGGGCTTGGATACGCTCGTCCTGACGGGCGTTTTTAGCGTTGCTTGAGGCGTCGAATGTCTGCTGGTTCTTCGGTCGATCCGAGCATCCCTGGTCGTCGCAAATGCGCACGACGTTGCTTGAATTCGAAGTTTGGGCGCAGGCTGACAAAGCCAGGATTGCACAGAGTGCGAACTGGCGAGACTTCATTTTTCGAACCCCGATTCTCGTTGGAATGGACGTCGGAATAGCGCCGCGCGACACGCGATCCATTCGGCTCGGCGTGCCCGGAATACGCAGTTGCAGTGAGGAGTCGAAGCTCTCGACGTGCGTGCTATTCCTGACCGGTCAGGCAGGAAAAATGTTAGCAGCGTTGTGCGGTGTGATCTGGCCTGTGCGTCTCAATTGCTTGACTGTGCGTCTCAAGAACCGCTATTTGTCGAGCTTGTCGAGCACTTCCCGCAACGAACCGGGTCGTGATGGAACATGGCGCCGTGTTGGTGCAGCCTGCCGATCGCGCTGCATGCCGAGGTCGCGGGCTTCCGTCGGCGAACAGCCGAATGCCTGGCGGAAACTGCGGCTGAAGTGCGACTCGCTCTTGAAGCCATATTGAAACGCAAGCGTGGAAATGCGCTGATCGCGCGCTTTGCCGCTTTCGAGTATGTCTCGGATGGCAGCGAGGCGCCGCTGCTGGATGTAGAAGGCGACGCCCGATTCACGCGAAAACAGCCGGTAGAGCTGCGCGCGCGAAACGCCCACTTCCTTGCAGATGCGCAGGGGATCGAGGTCGGGGGACGTGAGGTGCGCATCGATGAAGCGGCGCACGCGCGTCATCATCGCCCGGTCGATTTCTCCTTCGGCCTCGGCGAGCGCTTCGACGGACGGCGCCAGCGTGGCCGAGATCATGGCCAGCGTGGCCTGCTCGACGTGCGGCATATCGGCCGGCGACAGATGCGGCAGTTGACGGCGCAGCGAATACAGATGATCGGCGAGCAGCGAGCTCATTGGCCCATGCAGAACCGTGCCGTGCAGTCTCGCGGACTTGACGCGCTCGGGAAGCAGGTCGCGCGGCACGGTCAGAATGATCGTGTCGCCCGCGACAATCTCCGAATCGAGCTCGGACGCGAGATCGAGCAAATAGATGGTCGAGGGTTGCGCGTGGATCGGCTGCCGCCCCGCATATCCCGTCAATGAATGCGTAATGCCGAGGCACAGATAGAAATGATCGAGTCCGTCGCTGCGGAGCATTTTTGTCGATCGTTTGACGCCATAGGCAACGGGGTCACCCTGCCCCGACCACGTGCCGCAGCCCATCAATAGCGAGCCGACATAACCGGTCGTCAACCGGTAGTTAAAGCGCGCCGACGCGGACGGGTCGATATCGACATCGAATATCGCATTGACCTCGTCTCGCCATACTTCAAATCGTTGATTGCCTGGATAAGTGCCGGTATCGAAATGATATAGATACGGATTCACTATTTAGCTCCCGCGGCCGCTTGATATACATGGAAGTGCTTTATCTGGCCGCGCCATTCTACGGTGATTCTCCGTTCTCTTCAGGCACGCTGAAAAATCGAATTGAAATCTTTAAATCACCGGGCAATTGCTGTGTGGGAAATTGTTAAATACAGTCAATTGGAAGCGAATCAAAATTGGAAAAATGTTCTGATTGAAGCCTGTTAAATCGCGATTCGGAATAATTTCCCCATGCTGCGATCGGGGCGGCGATGAGTTTTCTCGGTGTTCTCCTGATCGCGGAAGTCGCAATGGGTATCGTCGGTGTCAATATGACAAGCGGCGACAGCGTGACCGTGCGCGAGGTGCGCGGCTATCTTCTCGAACTCACCACATCGGACGGAAAGGCGTGGTGACCTGAATGGCACACGTCGGACATACCCACGGCTCGGTCGCGGACATGATTTTCTCCGTTGGACCGCGTGTGCATAGAGCGCTGCGTTATCGAAACAGTTTCCGCCTTTCGAGACACCCGCGCGGAAGGCCGGCATGCGGTGCGCACATGCACGGTAAGGCACCGGCAGCCCAATGGGACGTCCGCCCGTTCCAGCGGCCTATAATCTCTCATACACACGTGCTTTGGCCATTCGGCGGGTGGCCGCACGAGCGGCGCAATTGCCGCCTTCCACGCTGAAAAAGCCGAATAGCGCAGAACGGGAACGTAAGCACGTTCAGACGCGTGAGCGGAAGTAACGCCCGATTCCAGTCGTTACGACGCGGCCGCTCGCGACAACTTTGCTGCAGAGAAACCCAATGAAGAAAGGAAAGACGAAACTTACGCGCCATGATGCCGAGCGCCTTTTCGAAGGACTGCCTGCCGGGAGCGTGAAGACATCGAGCCGGCCTGAGAACCCATTCGAAGCAGGGGCTTTCGACGTGGTCGAGCGCGTGGACGAGGAGTCCAAACTGTGGAAAGACAACCTCATTTCACTTCCGATGGCGATTGAATTGCCCGCCGGCTACGAGTCGATATCGCGCATGCGTGAATCGATGGTGAAGGCGTGGCGCGTGAAGTGGGTGAGGGAAGGCAAAAACGAGGTCGTCACCGAGTTTCCCGAAGGATGGGCCGCCGTTCGCCCGAAAAGCGGCCCCATCGAGTTGCGCGATCCGTCCGGCGTGGTCCGCGCCTTGTACGGGTGGGCGGAGGATGCCGAGCTCAGGATTCTGCCGCGCTATCAGCTCGAGTCACAGGCCAACAGTTCGAGCGGACTGGGCAGCTTGCTGGTGCGTGATCGCATGAACGGACAAATTCTTGAGAGGTCGTCGACCTGGTCGGCCCAGACGGGTACCAACCATCCGGATTGGACCAGGCTGTCGGTATGGCTCAAGGCACACTATCCGGAGCATCACGACCCGCTTCGATATTGGGAAGATTGCGAGCGCAACCTCCGGGGCTAAGCGGGTTTATGGCGCACGCTTCTCGCGTCTGCTGCGGTTGCATGAACAGAATCCACTGCAATGGTAAACATTGACCACGATACCGCTTCGATATTTGGAGTGATCGGTTCAGTTGTATCGCTGCTGGCGGCCATTCCCTATGCACTCGCGATTCTCAGGCGCGCTGTTCGTCCGCATCTTTTCACGTGGTTAATCTGGTCGATTGTCACGACCATCGCTGCTGCGGGTCAATTTGTTGCGGGTGCAGGGCCTTCTGCGTGGTGCACGGCGGCGATCGCCGTCACATGTATTCTGATTCTCGTGGCGAGCATCTATCGAGGCGAGAGAAGTTGGACAAAAGCCGACTGGATGTTTCTTGGGGCAGCGTTGCTAGCCATACCGCTTTGGATACTGACTGAAGACCCGACCCGCTCGGTCTGCCTGGTGACCGTGATCGAACTTGCGGGCCTCGGTCCGACGGTCCGAAAGACGGTTCGTGATCCCCGGGGCGAAAGCCTCGTCTATTTCGTCTTGTGCGTCGTCAAATATGCTCTTGCATTACTCGCCTTGAGACAATGGACGGTGGCAGTCGCTTTTTATCCCGTTGCCAATATCATGGCGTCAGCCGGCATCTGCCTGGTGATGGCCGTTCAGCGTTATCGCCTGCGCGCTGGGAGCGCCTTCCACTAATCGAACCGGGACATGGCGCGCCGGTAAGATCCGCTAGCCACGAACGTAAGGAGAGAACTCAATGCCGAGCCTTGAGCGAGCGCGACCGGCCATGTTTATCGACTTTGTCTGGCGCATGGTGCTTCGCCTCGGCTATCGATTCGCCCGCGTCTGGTGGCAGATTCGACGGCCTCGTCATGAGGGCGCGCTAGTCGCCATTTACGTCGGGCAGGCACTGTTGCTTGTGAAGTCATCGTACCGCGCCGAATGGAATTTTCCCGGCGGCAGTATCGAGCCCGGTGAGGCGCCTGATGCGGCTGCGCGGCGCGAACTGGAGGAGGAGATTGGCCTGTCGTCGCACGCATTACGCCCTGCGGGCTGCATCTGCGGCAGTTGGGAGGGACGGAGAGACCAGGTGCATTTCTTCGAACTGCACCTCGATCGCATGCCCGAACTGCGGCTCGATAATCGCGAGATCGTCGCGGCACGTCTGGCATCGCCGGAGGAATTGCGCGGTATCGCGCTGACGGGGGCGGTGGTTGCGTATCTCGGCAGAAATCCAGGCAGTTAGTACACTGGCCTGACGGGATGCTTGGGGTCCTTCATGGCCTCATGGACTTGCAGGCCCACGCGCTCGTTTGGCCTGCTCTCTTCAGCGACTCAATCGGAAAAGGGAATGTCATGGCAAAGAATGAAGTTGTCTGGGGCATTATGGGCACCGCGAAGATCAACGACAAGGTTGTCGTGCCCATGCACAACGCGCCGAAGTGCCGGGTGAAGGGCATCGCGTCGCGCTCTCAGGAGAAGGCCCGGGAAGCCGCGGCCCGATATGGTTTGAGCGTCGCATACGACAGTTACGAAGCGCTGCTTGCTGACCCGGAAATCGACGCGGTCTATATTCCGCTGCCCAATCACATTCACGTGGAATGGACGATCAAATCCGTCGAGGCGGGCAAGCACGTTCTGTGTGAGAAGCCGATCGGGCTCGACGCCCAGCAGGTTGAACGGCTCATCGCGGCGCGCGACCGGAGCGGCCGATGCATCCAGGAAGCCTTCATGGTGCGCACGCATCCGCAATGGCTGAAGGTGCGTAGCTTGATCGACGACGGCGCGATTGGCGAACTGCGGGCGGTGACGGGCGGCTTCACCTATAACAACACGAACCCTGACAATATCCGCAACCAGAGCGGACTGGGCGGCGGCGGTCTGCTCGATATCGGTTGTTATCCCATCACGACGTCACGCTTCGTTACCCGGGCTGAGCCAGGCCGCGTGGTTGCGCTGATCGAGCAGGACCCCGTATTCGACGTGGACCGGCTAGGCTCCGTGCTGATGGACTTCGACGGTGTGCAGGCGAGTTTCTTTTACTCGACTCAGACGCACCCGTATCAGCGGATGCAATTTCACGGTACGAAGGGGCGAATCGAGGTCGAGATTCCATTCAATGCACCGAACGATCGGCCGACGCGTCTGTTAGTGAGTGAGAACACGAGCGCCGGTGCCGGGACTGATCGCTGGGTGGAGATTCCGGCGTGCGATCAATATGGTGTCGCTGCCGCCGCGTTCGCGGAGGCGATACTGAGTGGAACCCCCCAGGCTATCCCACTTGAAGATGCGCGCGCCAATATGCGTGTGATCGACGCTGTGTTCCGCTCGGCGCGATCGGGTGCGTGGGAGACCATTGCGCAAAGCTGAGGTGAAGCCAGTATGAGCACCAAGCACTCGCGCGCTTCACAACACTCATTTCGATGGCGCATTCGGGCCGGTTCATGCCTATTGAATCAGGCGTGGCGTATCAGTACCGCAAGAAAAGCAGCGGCACGGTGATTGCTCAATTCATGGTCGAGCAGGCGGCGATCGTCTGCGTCGATATTCCAGTTCAATCAAGGAGGAACGGATCATGAACAAGGCAACCAGCGCACTCATCGCGGCCGTCGCGGCGCTCGCGCTGTCGGGCGGCGCGTATGCACAGACAGCGGGTGGCGCGGCAGGTGGCGGTTCGTCGAGCCATGGCAGCACGTCCAGCCCGGCAACGAACCAGATGAACGACTCGACGAGCGGTTACGGCACGCCAGGCGCAGCCAACTCGGACAGCGGTATGAGTGCCGGCTCGCCGAACACAGGCATGCAGCAGGGCCCGAACAACAGTTCGACACCGGCCCCGAAGACTAACAATACGCTTGCAACCCCGACCACGAAGTCGCCGGCCAGCAATTAGGGATCAGATCCCGATGCAGTGAGCGTAGGCGTATCAGCGCGTCACGACCGTGCAGGGCGCGAGAGTAACCGCGCGATGGCCGCCTTAAGTTTCGCGGCGTGCAGGCGACGGTTACTACGAGCGGCCTGCGCGGTTCCGGTATGAAGCGGGATGGGCTCAACGATTTTCTCGCGGTGATGAGTCGCTAAGACCTCTCCGCGCCTAGCGCATCACGCACCGCTTTCACCACACTGTCCCAGTCACCGAGCGCTGGTTGCCTGAACAACCGGACGCCCGGATACCAAGGACTATCCGTGCGATCGAGCAGCCATCGCCAGCACGTATCGAAGCGGTTCATGATCCACACCGGCTTGCCTATCGCCCCTGCGAGGTGAGCAACGGCGGTATCGACCGTAATGACGAGATCGAGGTTCGCTACTAACGCAGCCGTGTCTGCGAAGTCATCGAGTTCATCGGTGTAGTCGATGATCCGTTCGCTCAACGTCTGGTGCTCACGCAACTGTTGTGCGGCGGGACCCTTCTGCAGGCTGTAAAAGCGCACATGCGGCACATCGAGGATGGGGCTTAGCATTTCGAGCGTCACCGAGCGCCGCGCATCGGTCTTCCTCAGCTCGGCGACATGCGGACGATTTCCGCCCGCCCATACCAGCCCGACCTTCAGCGCAGGCGCGCCGTCGCCAGCCAGCCGCTGCGCCCAGCGCTGCGCATTCGCGTTGTCCGCACTGACATAGGGCGCCCCGGACGGGATATTTGCCAGGTTCGTGCCAAACGCGAGCGGCAAACTGAGCAGCGGCGCATGGCAATCGAAGGCCGGCAACGGCTGGCCCTGCTCGACCAGTTCAGCGACGCCGCGAAGCGTCGCGAGCAGTCGCATCAGTTCCTTCGGCACTTCGAGGACGACTCTTGCGCCCATCGCAGCGACGAGCGGCGCATAGCGGCAGAACTGCAGCGTGTCGCCCAGCCCTTGCTCGGCGTGCAGCAGAATGGTTTTGCCTTCGAGCGGAAATTCGCCCAGCCATAGCGGCTGTGTAAAGCTCCGCTGAGACGCCTTGATGCGATGGCGCCGCCAGCGCCATTCGTACTCGCGCCAGCCCTGTTCGAGCCGACCCATCTGCAGCAGACACAACGCGTAGTTCCAATGCGCCTCTGCCCAATCGGCGTCCAGCGCGAGCGCGCGCTCGTAGCACTGCAGCGCGTCGTCGTGCAGCTTCATGTCCACCAGCGTGAGGCCGAGATTGTTCCAGGCATCGACGAATGCGGGAGCGAGTTCGAGCGCCCGCTGATAGCTCGCTTGCGCGTCCTGCGGACGGTTCATGTCGCTCAACGCGTTCGCGCGATTGCTCCATGCGTCGGCATAACGGGCCTGCAGCGCGATAGCCTGATCGCAGTTCGCGAGCGCGTCGGCGGGGCGGTCGAGGTCGCGCAACACGCAGGCGCGGTTGTTCCATGCCTGTGCAAGTTCGGGCTGCAAGGCGAGCGCCTTGTCGAAGCTCGCCAGTGCTTCCGCCGGCCGGTCGAGTCCGGCAAGCGCGTTGCCGCGATTGTTCAGTGCATCGGGGAAGTCCGGTTGCAGCGCCAGCGCGCGGTTCGCGCTAGCCAGCGCCTCGCTGAAGCGGCGCTGCGCGTTATACGCGTACGCGAGATTCGAGTGCAACGGTGCCTGCTTTCCGTTGATCGACACAGCTTTCTGCAACAAGCCGACGCCTTCGTCGATGCGCCCGGCCTGTAACGACAGCGCGCCGAGCAGCTGGATCGCGTCAAAGTGCATCGGACGTAGCGCGAGAATCTCGCGATAGATCTCCTCGGCCTCGGGCTGCGCTCCGTTTTGCTGCATGGCCACGGCTTCGCGCAGCATCGCGTCGATGCGGCGTTGCTGATTTACGGTTTTGCTCATACGCGGCAGGGTCGGATTCCGGTTGACCAGATGCCGTGCATTATCGCTGATGAGCCTGGACGCTTCGGGTTCGCTGGCCGGCCCCGGACGCAGTCGCCGGGCATCGCGTCCGCTGCCGGCGGCTTACCCGGTGATCGATCCTGCGCCTAGTTGCCGAAGAAGATGCTGCAATAGCTGATGGGCCCGGTACAGTTGTCGCCCGACGCACTGCCGCCGCGATGCCAGAAGCCTCCCGCCTTCTTCTGCGACCCGGCCTGGTCTTTTCCAGCCGCGCTGCCGCCGTAGCCGGATTCGGAGGCGCTGTTCGGCTGCGATTGAACGGGAGGACTGCTTTCCTCAGCCTGAGACAATGCGGGGACGGCAAGGGCCGTTGCGATAACCAGGGTGCGAACAAACAATTTCATCATGCTCTCCAGAGACGACCTGCCGCAGACGCGTGTCCACGGCGCTTAAGAAACGGATAAACGGGGAAGGTGGCGCGCGTCGTCTGCGCTGCTTCAATGACGCACATCCTGTTGCGCGTACGACGACTCCCATCCGCCGCCGAGCACCTTGCATAAGGTGATGAGGTTGGCGGCGGCGTCGGCCTTGCTTTGTTCGAGATTGCTCTGCGCGTCGAGCAACTGCCGCTGCACATTGAGCACGTCGAGAAAATCGACGGCCCCGGCCTTGTAGCGCTGCCGCGCAATCGAGAGCGCCCGCAGATTCAGGCTCACGACTTCTTCCAGTCGATCATGCCTTCGCTGTTCAGCGTCGTAGACGATCAGCGCATCATCCACCTCGCGCCAGGCCTGAAGCACGGTATGTTTGTAGACGATCGCCGCTTCCTGCTGTTGGGCCTCGCGCAACTGCAGGGTTCCCTTGAGGCGTCCGCCTTCGAAAATCGGAAGCGTGATCGACGGTCCGACGACGAACTGACCCGATGCCCAATCCGCGAGATTCGACAGCTGAAGACTTTGGAATCCCGCACTGCCATTAAGCGAAATGCGCGGATAAAAGTCCGCCTTCGCCATGCCGATCGCTGCCGTCGCCGCGTGCAACTGAGCCTCGGCCTTTCTGATGTCGGGCCGGCGCTGTACGAGTTCTGACGGAAATCCAATCGGCACCTGATTCGGAAGCCCGGGAACGTCGCGTGTCCCGGCGAGCATCTGACGCAGCGCGCCCGGCTGCTCGCCCAGCAACACGCCGATCGCATTGATCGTCGTTTCGCTGCGCGATTCGAGCGTGGGAATCAGGCTTTCGATCGTCGCGACCTGTGCGGAAGCGTTGGCTACGTCGAGATCGGTCGTCACGCCTTCGCGTACGCGCGTTTGCGTGAGCCGGGTGGCGTCACGTGCAATCTCCAGATTCTGATGCGCGATCTGAAGCAGAGCCTGCGTGTCGCGCAGTTGAATGTAGTCGCGCGCGAGCTCGGCACGCGCGGACAGCAACACCGCGTTGCGCTCTTCGTACGAGGCATCCGTCAATGCCGACGCGGCTTCCACGCTGCGTCGAACACGGCCCCAGATGTCGACTTCCCATGACGCGTCGAAACCGAACTGATACAGGTTATAAGCGGGCGAACCCTTGCTTCCCGGCAGCGGCGCGACGCCAAGCGGAGCGCTGCCCGAAGCCGATTGCGGCTGGCTGTCCGTCGGCGAAACGCCGAGCAACGAAAGAATGCCATTCTCGCTGCCGCGCTCGCGGTTGTACGAAGCGGCGCCCGTGAGCGTCGGATATTCCGCCGCGCCCGCCACGCGCTGCTCGGCGCGGCTTTGCCGCAGACGGGCAGAGGCCGCCGCTACGTCGAGGTTCGCATCGGCCAGTTTCTGTTCGAGCGCGTTCAGCGTGGGATCATTGAACAGCAGCCACCAATCCGGATTGAACTCGGATTCGGTCGCCTTGCTCGGCGCCTGTGCGGTCTGCGTGCGATTGAAGACGTCGGGTGTGGCCGACGTCGGACGTTCGAAGTTGGGGCCCACCAGACAGCCGCTCAGTGCAAAGCAAAGCAAACCTGCCAACGCGGGCGTACGAATGGAAAACGCGCGCGCGTTCATTTGTTGTCCGCTCCCGCGATCGTCGCGTTGCCATGTTTGCTCACCGCGACTTCTGCTTCGACAGACAGCCCCACGCTCAATGCAGATGCCGCCTGCTGGCCCGCATCGATCGTTATCTTGACGGGCACGCGCTGCACGACCTTGGTGAAGTTGCCCGTGGCGTTGTCGGGCGCGATCGGCGCAAAGCTCACGCCGGTAGCAGGCGCCAGACTGTCGATATGCCCTTGGATGACAACGCCAGGAAAGCTGTCGACCTTGATACGCACACGCTCGCCGGGCCGCATGTCGGTGATCTGGTTCTCCTGGAAGTTCGCGACCACATAGGCGTCGGAGAGCGGCACGATCGCGAGCAGCGGCGCACCGGGCGTGACGAACGCGCCGACCCGCACGGAACGCCTGCCCACCTTGCCATCGACGGGCGCATGAATCTCCGTGTAAGAGAGGTTGAGCCTGGCTTGCTCCAGCGCGGCCTCGGCGTGGGCCAGCGCACCGGCGGCCTTGTCGCGCTGCGTGCGCAGCACATCGAGATTCTGTTCGGTCGCGGCCAGCGCAGCGCGATCATGCGCCTGTTGCGCGAGTTGCTCGGCAAGCGCGCTCGCGGCGTGCTGATGTTCCTGCATCGTGCCCGCGCCGGACTCCGACAGGTTCTGGTAGCGCGCCGCATTGGCGCGTGCGAAATCGATCGACGCTTCGTCGGAGCGCAGCGTGGCGCGCGCCTGTTCGACGAGTGAAGGGTGACGCGCGATCTCGGCGTCGTAGTTCGCGACGGATGCCCTGGCGGCCGCCACGTCGGCCCGCGCAGTCAGCAACGCCGCCTGGAAGTCGCGATCGTCGATACGCACCATCAATTGCCCGGCCTTCAACTGCTGGTTGTCCTCGACGAGTACCTCGGAAACCTGTCCGGCAATACGCGGCGCCACCAGCGTGAAATCGGCGGCCACGTAGGCGTCGTTGGTGGATTCGTAATCCGGATTGGCAAGCAGCTTCGTACAACCCCAGGCAGCAACGCCCAGCACGACCACGACCGCGGCGATGCGCGCCAGTTTGGGGGGAATTCGGGTGAGGAATGACATATGAATCAATGGTTAGCGATTGGATGGCGGTGTCGTGCTCCACGGCGGATAGATACGCACCGGCAGCACTGGGACGAGAAGGAGAACGGCAACGGCGATCACCGCCATCACGCGATAAAGGTCGGCGGAGGTGAGCACCACCGCCTGCTCGTGAATCCGATGCGCGAGTTCGCCGAGACCATGTGCGGCGTTGACGCTCTGACTCGCGATCAATGCGTTGTTGCCCAGATGGTCGACCAGCATGCTCGAATGAAAATGCTCACGGGCCGTGCCCAGACCGTCGATCAGCGCCGTAGCCGCCACGCCGGTGAATGCCTTGAGCGAGTTGAACATGGCGGAAGCGAACGGCCCTTCCGTCGGCGGCAAGCCCGTTGTCACACCCATCAGAATGGCGACGATCACCATCGGCTGCGCCACGATCTGCAACGACTGGAGCCAGTAAAAGTTCTCGCGAACCCACTCGGAAGTCATGAAGCTTCCGAGAAAGCACGTAGTGGCGACCAGCGACAGTCCGAACGCCATGACCCAACGCGAATCGATCCGGCGCGTGTTCAGCAGGGCGGCTGTCAGCGGAAGCGTAATCAGCAGTGGAATGGCAACCAGCAACGCCAGCGGCGCGGTTTGAAGCGGCCGGTACGTGTGCACCTTCGCAAGGAACTGGGCGGGAATCACAGCGACACCGACCAGCAACATCACGGCGCCCACCAGCGTCGACAAACCATGCGAGAAGTTTCGGCGGTACAGCAACTGCAGCTTGAAGAACGGAACCGGCTGATACCACTCGTTGACGAGAAACGCGATGAAAAGCAGCGTTCCGCCGAACAGCATCGCGCAGATAAACGTCGAATTCAGCCAGTCGAGTCGATCGCCCTGTAGCAGTCCAATGACTAGCATGGCAACAGCCGGACCGCCTGTGATCAATCCGATCCAGTTGAACGTCCGGAACCTTTCGAGCTTGACAGCATCTTGCGGCAGGCCGTACTGGATCGCGACACAGCTCAACAGTCCGAACGGCACGCTTTGCCAGAACGCCATCTTCCAGCTGACATACTCCGTCCACAACGCGGCGAGTGGCGTGCCGATCGTCGGCCCGAAGGTTGCTGTGAGCGCATATCCTGCGAGCCCATACAGCTTGATTCTGGGCGGAAGATAGCGCAACGCCACGATGATCAGCATGGGCGGCAGACAGCCGCCGGCGACGCCCTGGAGCACACGCAGCACATAAAACGTGGACAGGTTGGGCGAAAGCGGACAGAGCAAGGCAAACAGCATCGAGGCCGCCACCGCACCTATCGTGAACCGCTTCAAGGTGAAGGTGATACCGAACCACGGTGCAAAGATCATCGTGGACACGTTGGCGGCTTCGAACAGAACGGTCAGCCAGCTGCCGTCGTCATGTCCGATGGAGAGCGCGCCACGCACGTCCGTCATGGCAAGTGCCGTGACCTGTTCGTTGACGATGGCCAGCAGCGACGCGAGCAGCATCCCACTCAGACCAATGGCCAGGCGCAACGACATCTCCGCTTGCGCGGGTGCCGGAGGCGCGGACGTCGGCGCTTGCGCGGCAGGCAACGGGGCGGGAGACGACGCAACAACCGGGCAGGCCGTTTCAGTCGTCGAGGGATTGACACTCGTCATAGGGGGGCGCTCGGCAAATAGTCCTCAACAACGCATCGCATCTGGATTGACCCTCAGACGATGGACGCTGACGGAGACCTCAGGCGTTCCAGGAAAAGACCTTGGCAATGATCTCCTGATCATTTACGTGGTTAATTCACCCGGAATTGCAGCGGCGTTTTTACCGTGCGATGACCTGATCAATTCTAGGAGTTGAACAGGTTTTCTTAAAGCTGCCGCGTGTAACGTTTTAGGCCAATTGATTTTGAAATCTGGCCATGCGCGTTTTGCTGGGATTTTTGGCGATCAGATGGAAATTGACTTTTTCCATACGATCAATGAGCGCCTATTGTCATAAGGTTGGCCGCAATCTCCGCTGTCCGGCCAGGATCGAGGGCTGGAGCCGAGGTCGCTGCATTTGCAGTAATCCATAAAATAGATTCCGCATGAATCATTCTGAATCTGAAACACATAGTTGTTTTACGTGCATCGACGCAAATCCAGGCGCCCGATAGAATCAAATCAAGTCGAATGAATCCGGCGGCCTGCAATTGATTAACGGTTATTGATTGGTGAGCGAAAATGAAATTCTCAGTTAAAGAAGCAATTCAGTCTGACGATATCTCCAGAATCCAGCGTGCAATGAAGAGCGTCGACGCGGATGCGCAAGTCGACGTCAATGTCGCTGCGAATACGGTCAGCGTGGATTCGTGGCTGATGCCTGAAGAGTTCTTCGTTGCCTTCAACGACGAGGACTACAACGTGGCCATCCTCGAAGCATAGCGGCCGGCATGGCCGGTGCGGTTTGCAACCGGCCATGGCAATCACGCGTCATCACTACGGGTCGACTTGAGCAGGACGACGAAACCTGCAACCACGATGACGGCGGCAATGGCCACGTACGAGGCTATCTCTTCATGACCGGAGAGTAATCCTTTGAATGCGGCAAGCGGGCCGCCCACTGCGACAAACACACCGATCTTCAACAGAGTCGATCTAAGCTTCAGCCGGAACATACCCGCTCCCAAGGTCACGCGACCTGGTCGATTGTCGGAGATGTACTCGGGTTCTTGAAGCGCGCACGCAGCATGTTATGGGCCATTCAGTGCGCGAATTGAGCCAGGCCGGGCGTGACGCGGAAAACCGGACATACAATCGCGTCGAGAACTGAAGTCGGGAATTACGATGGACAAATTTCGTGAGATGGAGGTGTTCGTCGCCATCGTTGATCGAGGCAGTTTTACCGGCGCGTCAGAGAAGCTCGGCATGTCGGCTCCCACGGTGTCGAGGGCGCTGAATTCGCTGGAAACACGAGTCGGCGCGCAGCTGATTGCGCGGACCACACGGTCGATCCGTCCCACAGACGCGGGCATGTTCTACCTCGAAGCATGCCGCAGAGTACTCGATACCATCGCGGATGCGGAATCGAATATCGCCGCAGAGCAAAGCAAGCCTGCGGGCACACTGACTGTCTCCGCGCCCGTCCTGTTTGGCCAGCGCTTCATTGCCCCGCTCATCAACGCCTACGCGAACATCTATCCGGACGTCAGCGTGAATGTCGTCTATGTCGACCGAACGACGCGGCTGATCGAAGAAGGAGTCGATATCGCAATCCGCATCGGTCATCTTGGCGATTCTTCGGTGTTCGCCGTGCCATTGGGTTCCGTGAGCCGCCGCACCTATGCGGCCCCGGCTTATCTCGACGCGCTCGGGGAGCCCGTTCATCCCAGACAACTGAGTGACCATCACTGCGTGTCCTTCACGGGCGTGACGCATCCGCTTGAATGGCTGTATTACGAAAACGGTTCGAGGTTGCCCGTTCGCGTTCGCCCGCGAATGATCGTCGATCTGGCGCCTGCGGCTGTCATGGCGGCCGTCGATCGCGTGGGCATCACGCAATTGCTTTCGTACCAGGCAGCGCCGGAAGTGCTGAGCGGAAGTCTGCAACGAATCCTGGCGGCGTTCGAGCCGGAGTCGATTCCGGTGAATCTGCTGCACGTCGAGCGAAAAGGCACAAGCATGAAGATTCGCTCGTTCGTCGAATTCGTGACTGAAACGCTACGCAGAAACGTGCACCTTCAGTTTGTCGATGCGTCGAAGACAGTGAGGGTGGGAAGTGCGGTCGCTGATCTGGCCGAACCGTAAAACGTAGGTTATCCGGTGCGAGTGGATTCAAAGTGCGCCTGCACCGGGTCGACCGCGAGACGAAGCTCACGATACGCGCAAACCAGTGCATCCAGACTGAACGCGCGGTTCAGGCCGCTGGGATTGGGCAATACCCAGACGCGTGCGCCGCCGAATGTGACTGACTGAAGTCCCCAATCGACGTCGCGTTTGCCGATCAATTCGGAAACCGCCATCTTGCCAAGGAAGGCGATATAGCGCGGCGCGTACTGCGTGATCTTTCGCTCGAATTCAGGCGCGGCCGCCTTGATTTCCGATCGGGACAACTGTTCCGCACGCGCTGTCGGGCGCGATACTGCCGTCGTCAGGCCGCACCCGTCGCGCAGCAGTGAACGGTCGTCTTCAGGGCGTAGCTGTTCGCGCGTAAAGCCCGCCAGATGAAGCACTCGCCAGAACCGATTTCCCCGCCCCTCGAAGTGATGACCCGCGGATGCCGCGGCTAGCCCCGGATTGATCCCGCAAAACACCACCGATAAGCCGGTATCGAGAATGTCCGGAAGACCTTGAAGCGAGTCGGGGTGAGTCATGAAGATTGCGTGCCTTTCGATGACGATTGGTTAGACGGCACGTGCGGGACGCGTGCCTGGAACATAACCCGATTTACGCGGTTCACTCGGCGAGCGCATCGAGTTCCAACGTGTGTTCGCCCACTTCTCCTCGAAAGCGCTGCCGATACTGTTTCGGCGTCACATTGAGCCGTCGGGCGAACGTCGTACGCATGTGCGTGGCGCTGTGGAAGCCGCATTTGAACGCAACGGTCTTGAGTGGCGCATCCGTTTCCTCGAGCAGCTTTCTCGCCGTATCGACGCGGACCTGCTCGACGAATGCCGAAGGCGTCACCTTTGCATACTTGGCGAACAGGCGCGAGAACGTGCGTCGGCTGACGGAAACCGCGCTTGCGAGTTGCTCGATTGAGAGCACGTCCGTAATGTGGTCCATCACGTAACGCTGCACCTTGCCGATGATGGGATCGTCGTCTTTGCGCACACCGACGTAAGGGCTGTATTGCGACTGCCCGCCTTCACGCTGGATATAAACGACCAGCCGCTTCGCGACGCGCACGGCCAGTTCATGCCCCCAGTCTTCCGCCACCAGCGACAGGCACAGATCAATGCCCGCAGTGACGCCCGCTGAAGTGAACAGGCGGCCGTCGCGAATGAAAATCCGGTCGGGCTGCACGCACGTTTGAGGAAAATCGTCGGCGAGGCGTCCGGCATCGGCCCAATGGGTCGTCACTTCGCGGCGATCGAGCAGCCCCGCATGCGCGAGCAGGAAAGCGCCATTGCAAACGGAGCCATACCGGGTCGCGCCGTTCGCCTGACGCCTCAACCAGTCGAGAAACGGCACGGGCGGACGCAAGTCGGGCAATTGCGGTCCGCCCGCTATCAACAGCAGGTCGCATTGCGTGTCGAAATCCGCATAACCGAAGGGCACGGCGAGTTGCATCCCATTGGATGCCGTGACCATGCCCGCTTCCAATCCTACGAACGAGATCTGATACCGCTGATGCTCGGGAAGAAACGTGTTGGCTTCGGCGAACACATCCAGTGGGCCTGCGACATCCAGGGCTTGCACACCATCAAATATGACAACCGCGACTTTCATTTCGTGACCTTCATTGACTGTAAGCACGCCCATGGGTAGTTCATGTTGGACGCTTCACTACAACGCATCACGCAATGCGATGAAGCCTGGTAACGCGCAGTTGATCAGCTTATCGTAAGAATTCGCCGGAACTGTGTCGTGATCAGAAAATCTCAAATGTATTTTTTCCGGAATGCCAGGTTTGCAGGTTGCTTTGCTATCGGTGTCAGTAACTGCAGAATCAGGTTTCCTTAATTTCATGCTGTCGTTTGCCTGATGGTGCGCCAGAAAGCGGCTGAAGGCGATGGCCGAAAACGGCCTCAGTTTGGCCCGTGAATGCGCTTGTTGGGCAATCGCACAAACGCAATGCTTGTCACAATGAAGGCGAAACCTCCTCGCAATTCTTCCGGTTGCACATCACAAACGTGCTGGACGGGTTGGCTCTGCACGGAGAACCCGTCAGGTCGATCGTCCGCAAGCTGGTGCTGAACATACGCTGTTCTCGAGTTGGAAGGGAGATTGGCCTTTGAATCGGGCCGCTGAAACGATCAGCGCCCTTTCCATTCGAGACAACCATGACCCGCAACCCAAACGTCGCTTCACAAGTTCTCCAGAGATCAGAAAACGCCGGCGAGCCGATGTCGGGCGCCGACATCATCCTGCGCGTACTCAGCGAACAGGGCGTCGATACCGTGTTCGGCTACAGCGGCGGCGCGATCCTGCCGACATACGACGCGGTCTTTCGCTTCAACGAACTACACGAGAAGACTCCCGAGCGTCAGATCAAGCTCGTCGTTCCTGCCAATGAACAGGCGGCAGGATTCATGGCGGCGGGTTATGCGCGCGCCAGCGGAAAAGTCGGCGTATTCATGGTCACCTCGGGTCCGGGGGCGACCAACGCCGTGACGCCCATCGCCGATTGCAATGGTGATTCCGTTCCTGTCGTGCTCATATGCGGACAGGTGCCGCGTGCCGTGATCGGCACCGATGCCTTTCAGGAAGCGCCCGTATTCAACATCATGTCGGCGTGTGCGAAACAGGTCTTTCTGGTTACCGATCCGACGAAACTGGAGCAGACGCTGCGGACGGCATTCGACATTGCGCGCACTGGTCGGCCTGGTCCCGTCGTCGTCGATGTGCCCAAGGACATCCAGAACTGGGTGGGGACGTACCACGGGCATGGGACGCTGCAGTTTCGAGGCTACTCCGACCGTCTTCGAATGGTGGCGAAGGGCGCCGATCTCGGCGAGGACAAGCGCGATGAATTCTTCGAACTGCTCGCGCAAAGCAAGCGGCCGCTTTTGTATGTCGGCGGCGGTGTGATCGCTGCGGGCGCGACGGCGGAATTGCGCCAGTTTGCCGAACGCTACAAAGTCCCTGTTGTGACGACGCTGATGGGACTCGGCGCGATACCCGTGAAGCACGCGTTGTCGCTGGGCATGCTCGGAATGCACGGTTCGGCCTGTGCCAATTACGCGGTCGAAGATTGCGATTATCTGATTGCGGTCGGTGCCCGGTTCGATGACCGGGTCGCGGGTGGCCGGCCCGAAGCATTTGCGCCCCGCGCACGGTACGTCGCGCATATCGACATCGACGAGGCGGAGATCGGCAAGGTCAAGCGAGCACATTGGACTCATGTCGGCGATGCAAGAGACGCGCTTCTGTCGCTGATGGGTGACGGTCGCGATGTGCAAGCGCCTTCTGAGTGGCTCGAACATGTGCAGGACCTCAAGCGGGCCTACGGCATGAACTACGACAGGCACAATCCGGCGATTCAGCCGCAGTACGTCATCGAGCGGCTCAGTGAAATGACGGGCGGGCGCGCAATCATCAGCACAGGTGTCGGCCAGCATCAGATGTGGGCTGCGCAGTTCTTCGACTTCGTCGGGCCGCGAAACTTCCTGACCTCCGGCAGCATGGGGACGATGGGTTTCGGGCTGCCAGCGGCGATCGGCGCTCAATTCGCGCAACCGGATGCGCTGGTGATCGACATCGACGGCGACGGCAGTATCCGCATGAACGTGGGCGAACTCGAAACGGCAAGCACGTATGGTGTTCCCGTCAAGGTCCTGCTGCTCAACAATCTCGGCGACGGCATGATCCGGCAGTGGCAGCATCTGTATTACGAAGGCCGCTTGTGCGTCAGCGACAAGACGCTTCACCGCAAGGACTTCGTGATGGCGGCACAGGCCGATGGGTTTGGTTTTGCTGCTCGCGTCGATGCGATCAGCGAACTGGACGTGAAGCTCAGGGCGTTTCTGGATTTCGATGGGCCTGCTTTCCTCGAAGTCATGATCGACCAGAACGCCGATGTCTATCCGATGGTGGGTCCGGGCCAGAGCTATTCGAATATGATCACCGGGCCGTTCATCCCCTCGCGAAATCGTCAGAAGACGGGTGGCGAAGGCGCCGGGCGTCAGCAGGTTGCGGATATGTTCTAGCTACCACTGAAACGACAGGTTCGTGGGTTCGAGCCATCGTCGGCCTGCGAACGTTCGACGCGACTCGAATCGTAGTTGGGCATGATGAGGGCACCCTCGAGATCGACGTGTGGCGTTCCTTGCATTCGGGCCGCCGTTGTCGGTCGCAATGGAAACGGCACGGGAAAGGCATCGCACGGGATATGTCAGCAATGAGCACGAGCGGACCGACGATTGACTTCGATGCAGCCATCCGGGCGCTGGCGCATCCTTTCCGTCGAAAAGTATTGCAGTGGCTGGTCAATCCGGACGAATACTTTACGGAAGCTGAGTATTGCGCGTTTCGATGTGTGTCGGCGGGCATGCTTCACGCTCGAAGCGGTTTGTCGCAGTCGACGGTGTCAGGCCATCTGTCCCAGCTGGAGCGGGCGGGCTTGATCAAAACGCAAAAGGTGGGACAGTGGGTCTTCTTCTCGCGTAACGAAGACACCATCCGTGCATTGGCCGAATGGCTTTGTGCCGATATTGCGCGGATCAGCGAACGGGTCTAGACCGGCAAATTTCTGCCAGCTGCATCTCGTTTCCTCAATACAAAAGTACTGACCAGAAACGGAACGAAGATGTCTCAGAACCGCTGCGTCTGCCGCCTCGCCAAAGCACGGTAGACGATACAGTGAGCGGCCGCTTTCGGTGCCTCTCAAAAGCACGATTGTGATTTTTCCATTGCGTGTCTGAGGCGTGGGCAAGAACGAGCAACGATCGACTGCGTGCCGGATTTCAAAGGCGACAGCAGTCGACGCACACAAAAAAGGAATTGAAGATCATGAGACGTTCGCCCAAAGCAGCGTGACGCTCTACGGCATCATCGACACGGGCTTCGGCTATCAATCCAGCCAGACGACGTTGGTTTCGACCTCGGGTGGTCACTCGGCCGTCAAGATGATCATGCCACCTTCAAGTCGGCCAACGTGAGCGATCAATCGACAGCGGCACAAACTGCCTTAACTCCCGCAGGCCGCGCGATGATCGCGGCAGTCAGCAATACCGCCGCCAGCTCGCACAGCGCCGCCACCCACCCGAGGCTTCCCACACTCGCGTGAGCCAGCGTGAGCGCACCGAGCGCGGCGCCTATCGAGAAACCGATATACATGAACGACGCGTTGAGCGACAACACAATCGACGCAACCTTCACACCGGCAATATCGATCAGCCGTGCCTGCTGTGCCGGATAAAACGCCCAGTGCGCGACGCCCCACAGCGCGATAGCCGCGATCACCGGCACGAGTGCCGCGCCCGGCGAGAAAAAGCGCGCGCTGATCGACAGTATGGCGAAGGCGAGGCCTGATAGCGCGATCGTGGGAACGATCACGGCCAGAGGTCCAAAGCGGTCATTGGCTGCACCGCCCGACACGACGCCAATGGCAGCGGCGAGCCCCCACATGAACATCACCATGCCGACCTGTGCGCCCGCCAATCCTGTGATTTCAGCGAGAAACGGCGAGAGATAGGTATAGACGGTGTAAGCGCCCGTGGCCCAGAGCGTAGTCGTGAGCAGCGTCGCGAGCACGACGGGTTTGCGCGCAATCGCGATGCGCTCGCGCAGTGTCGCAACGGGAATGCCCGCGCCGATATCGCGCGGCAGGCCGATGCACAACCCCGCCACCGCGAGTGCCGCCAGTCCCGCGACCCCCGCGAACGTCATACGCCAGCCGAGCGCATGGCCAATGACAGCACCAAGGGGAACGCCGAGCGCGATCGCAATCGTAATGCCGCCGTTCACCACCGCGATTGCGCGGCCGCGCCTTTCGGGCGGCACGATAACGCTCGCCAGCGCATTCGCGCCCGGCACATAGAGACCGGCCGACAGCGCCAGCAAGACCCGGGCGCCCATCAATGCCCAGAAGGACGGTGCAGCGAAGGCGAGCAGGTTGGAAAGCGCGAACGCGATCATGCTCGCGAGCAGCAACGTCCGCCGGTTCATGCCGCCGCTCAATGCTGTCAAGACTGGGGAGCTAAGGCCGTAGGCGAGCGCGAATACGGTCACCAGCTGTCCTGCCGTTTCGATCGTCACCGACAGGTCGGTCGCGAGCCCGGGAAGAAGCGGCGAAATCATGAAGCCTTCCGTGCCGATCGCGAAGGCGCCGAGCGCCAGCCAGTACACGGGGGCAGGAAGGGATGAAGTTGTGTTAGTGGGTGTCATGTGAGGCCAGAAATCCAGAGTCAAGCGTTGCCTGATTCTGGATCGGCCCGTAGCGGACATCAATGGACTGGCGTTCCGGACATATCGGACATGAATGTCCGCAATAACCAGCGAAAGGCCCCCGTTGCCGGTTCGTCACGCCGCATGAACAGAAGCCAGCGCCGAAGCCAGCATGTTTCCGACTGGCGCGGTTCTGGCATCGACATCGATGTCGATCGAAAACTGCTGATGCGCGAGATCGATCATCGCCGTCAGTGCTGGCGTGACGATCGTGTCCTTGTTGCGGATGAACACGGTCTTCACATGCGCGAACTGCGACGGCAGCGCGTGGCAATGCACGGCATGCCGCGCGCCATGAGTCTCCACCACCGATCGCGGCAACAACGTCATCCCCATTCCCGCTGCGACGCACGACATGATTCCATCCAGCGTGCCCAGCTCCATCACCTGGCCCGGAATGATACCGGCCTGATAGAACCAGTTTTCGAGTGTCGAACGATAGAAGCAGCCCGTCCGGAATGCGAGCACCGTTTGCCCGGACATCTGCTTCGCAAGCGCAGCAAGCGATTCGAACTCGATACCGCTCACGAGCACCAGTTCTTCCTCAAAGACTTCTTCCTGATGCAGCGACGAACTCTGATGAAAGCCGCCGACGAATGCGCCATCCAGCCGGTGACATTCGACCGCCTTGATCAGCTCGTTCGTGGTGCCCGTCATCAGCGACAGTTGAACCTGCGGAAACTGCTCGTGATACTTCGCCAGCACTTTCGGCAGGCGGATCGCGGCCGTCGTTTCCATCGACCCGAGGCGTAGCAGTCCGCGCGGCGACGCATTGTCCAGCAGCGCGTTGCGGCTTTCGTCCGTCAACTGAAGGATGCGTTGCGCGTAGCCCAGAAAAATCTGTCCCGCCGACGTGAGCACTACGCCGTTCTTCTGCCGGATGAACAACTGCTGGTTCAATTCCGCTTCGAGCTCCTTGATGCGCATCGTCACGTTCGACTGGACGTTGTGGATCTTTTCAGCCGCTGCCGTGAAGCTGCCGCAATCGGCCACCGCGCAAAACATTCTCAGATGCCTCAGTTCCATCGTGCGCCTCGCCGGATCACCTCGGATGATGAAGATTCAGGCTAGCACATCGAGCCTGATGATTGACTTGCGTACCCGGACACAAACGCGCGCATCGTTGACGCGCAGGAAAAGCCGCGGATTTCGGATCGACAGGTTTTCGCTGCGCCCACGGAATTTTGTGCGCCGCAAGCGCGTCGAGCACGGGCGCGCGAAACGCTGCACAATTGCCTCGCGGAGGGAGAATCCGATCGGCCTGATTCTTCACTGCCGCGTGTTACGCGAACGTGGCCGGGATAGAAGCGCGCAGGAAACGTCATGATCTGGCTCGCCGACGCAGTGCTCGTGCTGCATGCGCTGATCGTCCTGTTTATTGTCGGCGGCTTGATTGCGATCTGGTCAGGGGCAGCGTTGAAGCACGTCTGGGTGCGCAATCGCGCATTCCGCGTGCTGCATCTCGTTGCGATCGGCGTCGTCGCGATTCTTGCTGCACTCGGCGTACCGTGCCCGCTTACCGTGATCGAAGACCATTTGCGCACGGGCGGCGCGGTCGAGCAAGGTTTCGTCCAGCGATGGGTGAGCCACTGGCTCTACTACGATGTCCCCGCCTGGATGTTCGCGGTTGCGTACGTGGCGTTTCTGCTGATCGTAGCGATCACATGGCGGTGCATTCCGCCGCGCCGTTGAGAGCGGCCGCGCCGCACGCGATCATTCCCGCTGCGCTTCACCCGCCATCTGCGGCCGCACCTGAATCATCACCGACACGCAACCGAGCGCAAGTCCGACCGCACACACACCGGGCCATTGCCATACGCTCCACGCCCAGATGCCCAACGACGACCCGAGCGCGCCGCCCGCGAAGCGGATCGTCATGTAGAGCGTGTTGATGCGGCTCATCGCATCGCTCTTGATGCTCATATTGCGCGCCATGTTCGCGACATGTCCGCTCTGCAAACCCAGATCGAGAACGATCACACCGGCGACGAGGCCCGCAATCGTGTTGCCCGTCGCCGCGAGAATCGCAAACGCCACGACGAAGATGGCGCCGCTCGCCAGCACGACGTGACGCGGGTTGCGCGTGTCGATCAGCTTGCCCGCTCCCGTCGATGCAGACGCGCCAACCACGCCGACCAGGCCGAATAGGCCCGCGACCTCGCTGCCGTAATGCGGGTCCATGGCGTGCAGATGAAACGCAAGCGTGGCCCAGAACGCGCTGAACGCGGCGAACTGAAGCGCCGCGATCGCCGAGGTCTGGCGAACCAGCGGCTCTTCGCGGATGAGCGTCCACAGCGAACCCATCAGCCGCCGATACGTGCCCGTGTACGTGGGCTGCGCGTTCGGCAGCATGCGCGACAGCACGGCCGCCGTGACGAGCATCGCCGCCGCCGCGACCCAGTAGACGGCTCGCCAGCCGAAATGCTGCGCGATCGATCCGGAAATCGTGCGCGACACGAGGATGCCGCACAGCAAGCCGAACATCACGATGCCGACCGCCTGGCCGCGTTGCTGTGGCCCGGCGAGTTGTGCCGCGAACGGCGTGAGCAACTGCGGCGCGACACTGACGAGGCCCGTCACGAAGCTGGCCGCGATGAGCCAGTTCAACGTCGGCGACAGCGCGATCGCGGCGAGCGCCGCGCTGGCGATGCACAACAGCGTGCGCAGCATCGAACGGCGTTCGAGCTTGTCGCCTAGCGGCACGAACAGCAGCAGGCCGAGTGCATAACCCGTTTGTGCGGCGACGGATACCGTTCCCGCCTGCCTTTCGGTGGTGTGGAACGCCAGCGCGAATTCGGCCAGCAACGGCTGGTTGTAGTAGTTATTCGCGACCACGACACCCGCCGCGCCCGCCATGAGCCAGAAGATCGAACGTTTCATCGGTGTGTTCCCGCGGCTTCGCCGCCCGTCGATCAGGCGGATTTATCGTCTCATTCACAACGAATGTAGACTATTCCGAAAAGTGCCGGTATCCATCCAAAACGGCAAGCAGCCTTGCCAAATCCGGAAGAGTCGATTTATGGACCGCTTTGAAGCAATGAGCGTCTACGTGCGGGTCGTGGATGCGGGCAGCCTGTCGGCCGCCGCGCGCGCGATTCCGATGTCGTTGACCTCGGTCAGCAGGCACATTTCGGCGCTCGAAGCGCAGTTCGGCGCGCAATTGCTTCGGCGCACCACGCGCAACCTCGCGATGACTGACGAAGGGCGCATTCTCTACGACCGCGCGAAGGCGATTCTCGGCGAAGTGGACGAGCTTGGCAGCGCGTTGTCGGCGGGACGCGGGAAGTTGTCTGGACGGCTGCGGATCGCCGCGCCGAATCTGCTTGGCCGGCTGGTCGTCGCGCCGCTGTTGCCGGGCTTTCTCGCGGGGCACTCCGAAGTGGCCGTCGATCTGATGCTCGTCGACCGCGCCGTCAATCTGGTGGAAGAGGGCTTGCATGTCGCCGTGCGCGTCGGCCGGCTGCCGGATTCGAGCCTCGTTGCGCGCAAGCTCGATGACATCCAGATGGTGGTATGCGCAGCGCCTTCGTATCTCGCGCAGCGTAGCACGCCCCGCAAGCCCGACGATTTGCGCAAGCACGATTGCCTCGTTTTTTCGGATGCGCCCGGACCGGTCGAATGGCGCTTCCAGTCGGGCGCGACGCGCATGCGCATCGGCGTGACGGGCCGCTTGTGGATGAATAGCCTCGACGCGCTGGTGTCGGCGGCGATCGAGGGCGCGGGCATCGTGCGCGCGCCCGCGTGGCAGGTCGCGGCGCATATCGGGCGAGGCCGCTTGCAGCCCGTGCTCGACAAGTTCGCGCCGCCCGCCACGCCCGTGCATGTGGTGTTCGAGCGCGCGAAGCTGTCGTCGCCGAAGATCAGGACATTCGTCGACTATCTGGTCAAGGAATGGGGCCGCGCGTGAATTGAGCCGGCGTGCGCCTGGCGCGTTCAGACGGTCATGGCGAGTTCCGCACGCATCGTGCGCAACGTCTCGTGGGCGTGCGCGAGTTGGGCGACGAGGGCCGCCGATGCCGCCGTGATCGGCATGCGCACTTCATCCGGGATACGGCCTTCGATCGACAGCATGGCCTTGATGGCCGACGGATTGGGCGCGGAGAACAGCAGCTTGAGAACAGGCTTGAGCCGCTCGAAGATCCGGCGTGCCGCCGTGGCGTCGCCCGCTTGCATCAGCGACTGAACCTCGATCAGCAGATCCGCGCAGACATGCGCGCTGGCGAGGATGCCGCCGTGCCCACCCGACGCGAGGCAATCGACGAAAGCCTCGTCGGTGCCGCACAGCATATTGAGGGGCAGTTTGCCCAGCGCGCCCAAGTGCTGCGCCGCGCATGCCTTGATCGCGACGATGTTCTCGTGTTCCGCGAGCCGCGCCACGGTAGCGGGTTCGATCGACACGCCCGTGCGATGCGGCACGTCGTAGAGCACGATGGGCCGGTCGGTTTCGCGCGCGATCTGTTCGAAATGCCACGCGATGCCCGCCTGATCGGGGCAGACATAGGCGGGCGGCGAGACGAGAAAGCCCGCCACGTCCCATCGCTCGAAGCGCCTGATTTCGCGCACGAACTCGCGCGTGTCGAAACCGCCAATGCCGACGAGCACGGGCAAGCGGCCATCGACGACGTCGCTGATGGCCTGCAGGACGGTCACACGCTCGATGTCGGAAAGCAGCGCTGCCTCGCCGGTCGTGCCGAGCGCGACGATGCCTGCGATGCCAGTGCGCGCGTAATGGTCGGTCAGCGTCTGCAGCGCTTCGACATCGACTTCACCGGAACGAAACGGCGTGACGAGCGGAATCCAGATTCCCGAGTACATGTGTTTGCTCCTTCACCTGGCGATGCGTGTGATGGAGCCGATGGTGGCTTCGGACATCGTTGCGATCAGCGTGTGAAGCGTGAAATCCAGATCTTCGGGAGCGATGTTGAAATGGACCCAGACCTTGTCGCGCAACATCTGTGTGTGCGAGATGTAGACGCCGAGCGGCGAGTGGAGGAGCGATGCGAGGTGGTGGCGAAACGCATCCGGCGAGGTGCCGGTGACGAAGATTTCGAGTTGTACGCGCTGGGCGCGCAGAGGAACGACGTTGGAGGGACGTTGCGTCGACGGGATATCCGGGACGAAGTCTTGCGGCGCGCGAAGTTGTGCGGAGCCCATGTTTATGGTTGCCACGACGGGCAGTTGTCGAGATGGGGCTAGCGTACTGCGAAGCGCGTAAACGCCGCGTAAAAAGCGCGTGTGTTTGCGCAAATACGAGGGATCGACATGGCGGGTTTATTGCGCGGGTCGTTGTCTTTACACCGTATTTAGAAGGGGCCCGATAGGATCTTCGGGATTGGCGTTGCAGCGCCGCTGCTTGACGTCATGTCCTGGAGTCGACCATGTTTGAAACTCGAAAAGAATATTCTCGTGAAGAGATTCATCAGGTGACGGGTGGCAGCAAGCACGCGTTTTTGCCCGTCAAGGGCGGCAAGGTTGTTGCTGCGCGATTGCGGCCTGGTCTTAATCCGCATGCGCCGGAGGTGATTCTTTGTGACGGTAGCGCTTCTTCGCGCGCGGCGGGGCGTACGCTTGCGCGGCAGATCGAGGCTGTTCCTGTTTTTGTGCGGACGTCGTCCGATCGGTTTCGGTATGTGGGCGAGTATGTTAAGAATAGTAGTTTTGCGCTTGCGCAGATTTCGCGGGTTATCAGGATGAGGAGGAAGTAGGGGTTTTTTGCCGTCCGGCGGGTTGGTTGTTTTGGCCTCTTCGCTGGCATCCGCGATGCGTTAGCTCGCTTCATGCGTCGCCCCTGTGCGGGGCGGCACCTACTTTTCTTTGCCGCCGC